>JAGRMP010000156.1:0-582 GCA_020441225.1 Maritimibacter sp.
AGATGCACATGACCTACGTTGCCCAGGGCGCGTTTGCGCCCGATTCCCGTCCCCTGTCGAAACTCGATGCCGCGCTCGCCTCGTATGAGGTCGACCGTCCGACCCTGTTCATCGACGCCGAACGGGTGGCGGACCAGTACCATGCGCTCAAGCGCGGCCTCGGCTTTGCCCATATCCACTACGCGGTGAAGGCCAACCCGACCCGCGAAGTGATCGAGCGGCTGGTGGCGGAAGGCTCGCATTTCGACGCCGCCTCGCGCGGCGAGATCGAACTGTGCCTGAGCCAGGGCGCCGAGCCGCAGCACATCTCCTTCGGCAACACGATCAAGAAGCCGGGCGACATCCGCTTCGCGCATCACGCGGGGATCACCCTGTTCGCGGCCGATGCGGAAGAAGAGCTCGAAAAGATCGCCGAGAACGCGCCCGGCGCCGAGGTCTACATCCGCGTGATCGTCGAGAACAGCCAGGCCGACTGGCCGCTCAGCCGCAAGTTCGGCTGCCGCGCCGCGATGGTGCCCGCGCTGTTCGCGCGCGCGGTGGAACTGGGGCTCCGCCCCGTCGGGCTGTCGTTCCACGTCGGCT
>JAGRMP010000156.1:612-7101 GCA_020441225.1 Maritimibacter sp.
CGGAATGGTGGGCGCCGGTGCTCGATGCTGTCGCCGAGATCTGGCGCGACCTCGAAGCGCGCGGCTACGCGCCTTCGCTCCTCAACATCGGCGGCGGGTTCCCGGCCTTCTACGAAGACGAGATCGACACGCCGACCGCCTATGCGAGCCAGGTGATGGCGCTGGTGACCGAGCGCTTCGGCGCGGTCGCCCGGGTGATGGCCGAGCCGGGCCGCGGCATGGTGGCGGAAGCCGGCGCGATCCTCGCCGAGGTGGTGCTGGTGTCGAAGAAATCGGACGACGACGCCCACCGCTGGGTCTATCTCGACATCGGCCGGTTCTCGGGCCTGGCCGAGACCGAGGGCGAGGCGATCCGCTACGCGCTCACCACGACCCGCGATTTCGACCCGATGGGCCCCTGCATCCTCGCCGGTCCGTCGTGCGACTCGGCCGACGTGCTCTACGAGAAACGCCCGGTGGCGCTGCCGCTCACGCTGAAGGCGGGCGACAAGGTGGTGATCCGCAACGCGGGCGCCTATACCTCGGCCTATTCCTCGGTCGGCTTCAACGGTTTCCCGCCGCTCGACGTGATCGTGCTGTGATCCTGTGCGGAAGGCGGTTCGAACCGCCTTCCCGACCGCCTTTGTCGGTAGAACGCCCCGGCCCGATCGCCGCACCCTCTGGCCCGGTCGGACGGAATCCCTTATGCGGGAGGTCAGGCGAGACCAACCCCCGGGGCCGGCGATGACCAATATCCAGGACCACGAGCTGCGTTACGTGCTGGCCAACGAGCTGCATGCGCGGCCCTTTCCGCCGCTTGAGGCGCCCTGTTTCGCGGCGTTTCTGGCGATCAAGCGTCCGAGCGATGCCGTCGGGCGCGACCGGGCCGAGGATCGCGCGCATCTGGTGGCGCTCTTGGACCGGTTCGGGGCGGCGCATCCGCCGGAGGGGGCCAATCACTATTTCGGCGAGATCGGCAAATACCGTCTGAAGTGGGAACAGCATACCGAGTTCGTCACCTACACGATCTTCGGCGACGGCAATGCCGCGCATCCGTTCGATCCCAAGGTGTTCGACGTCTATCCCGGCGACTGGCTGGCCGAGGCGCCCGGCGTGCGGGTGACCTCGGCGCTGATCCGGGTCGAGAAGCGGCCCGGGCTCGAGGAGATGCGGGCGAAGATCGAGGAGTGGTTCGTGCCCGAAAGCGTGGCGGCGTCGGATGTGCTCGACGGCGCGGCGGTGGTCGCGGGCGATTTCCGCATCGATGCGGGCGGGCATATGCGGTTTGCGGTCTTTGCCGGCGAGGACGTGACGCAGCGCCGGATCGGCCGGATCGTGACCCGGATCGCCGAGATCGAGACCTACAAGGCGATGTCGATGCTGGGGCTCGCGCGGGCGCGTGCGATCCAGCCGCGGCTGGCCGAGATCGAGGACGAGCTTTCGGCGCTGGTGCGCGGGCTCGGCGCGGCGGGCGAGCGGCACGAAAGCCAGCTCGGCGAGCTTCTGCACCTCGCGGCCGAGCTCGAAAGCCTCAATGCCGAGACCTCGTTCCGCTTCGGCGCCACAGGCGCCTACGAGGCGATCGTGGCAGACCGGATCCGGGTGCTGCGCGAGACCCGATGGGACGGGCGGCAGACGCTCTACGAATTCATGATGCGCCGCTTCGACCCGGCGATGCGGACGGTCAAATCCGCCGACCGCCAGATCGACGACATGGCGACGCGCGCCGAGCGCGCCGCCGAGCTCTTGCGCACGCGGGTGGACGTGGAACGCTCGGCGCAGAACCAGAAGCTGCTCGAAAGCATGGACAGGCGGGCCGATATCCAGCTCAGGCTGCAGGAAACGGTCGAGGGGCTGTCGGTGGTGGCGATCAGCTATTAC
Organism: Maritimibacter sp.; assembly: GCA_020441225.1. The sequence continues at coordinate 2,473 of JAGRMP010000156.1, forward strand.
GCGGTCTCGCTGCTCGCCTATCTGGTCGAGCCCTTCGCCTACAAGCTCGGCATCGACAAGCTCTGGGCCAAGGCGGCGCTGGTGATCCCGGTGGTGCTGGCGGTCTGGCTGATGGGCCGCTTCGTGCGCAAGCGCCTCGGTCACGGACACGACTAGGACCAGGGCGGGGGAAAACCCTTCACAAGGGTTTTCCAAGGCTTTTCATAAAAGCTTTGGCCGGGCGCTTTGGGTCGATGGCTGCGCTTGACCCTGCCGGTGGCGCGGGGCAGGGTCGCGGCCATGAAAGACCTCAGCGCCCTCGACATCCTCGCAAAACTCGTCAGCTTTCCCACCGTCAGTTCCGAGTCCAACCTGGCGCTCGTGGACTGGGTCGAGGATTACCTCGCCGCCCACGGCGTGCGCGCGCACCGGGTCTATGACGACACCGGCACCAAGGCCGCGCTCTATGCCAATGTCGGCCCCGAGGTCGAGGGGGGCGTGGTGCTCTCGGGCCACACGGATGTGGTGCCGGTGGAGGGCCAGCCCTGGGATACGGACCCGTTCACGCTCACCGAGAAGGACGGGCGGCTCTATGGCCGCGGCACCTGCGACATGAAGGGGTTCGACGCGCTCGCGCTTGCCGCCGTGCCGAAGGCGCTCGCCGCCGGGGTAAAGCGCCCGCTTCAGATCGCGCTTTCCTATGACGAGGAGGTGGGCTGCCTCGGCGCGCCGCGGATGATCGCGGAGATGGCCAGGGTGCTGCCGAAGTCCGACGTCGCACTGATCGGAGAGCCTTCGAACTGGAAGGTGGTCACCGGCCACAAGGGCGGCATCGGCATCGCCACGCAGCTCAGGGGCCACGAGGTGCACAGCTCGATCCTGCACACCGGGGTCAGCGCGGTGATGGAGGCGGCGAAGCTCGTCGACTGGGGCAACCGGATGAACGCCGAGGGCATGGCGGCGGAGCCCGGACCGATCGATGCGCTGTTCGACCCGCCCTGGACCACCGCCCATGTCGGCACCATCCACGGTGGCACCGCCGACAATATCACCGCCCGCGACTGCCGTTTCGTGATGGCGTTTCGCTGCATCCCGTCGGAGAGCGTCGAGGGGTGGCGGGCGCGCTATCTCGAAGAGGTGGCGCGGGTCGAAGCGGCGATGCGCGAGGTGCATCCCGATGCGCGGATCGACACCGACATCCGTTTCCACGTGCCCGGCCTCGTACCCGAGACCGAGGGCGCGGCCGAGGCGCTGGCCCGGAGCCTGACCGGCGACAACGCCACCCGGGTGGTGAGCTATGCCACCGAAGCGGGGCAGTTCCAGGAGGCGGGGTACAGCGCGGTGATCGTCGGCCCCGGCAGTATCGCCCAGGCGCACCAGCCGAACGAGTGGCTGGCCGCCTCGGAGCTGACGGCGGGCGAGGCCTTCACCGACAGGCTCGTCGCCTGGCTGGCGGAGGGGTGAGCCGGTGAAAATCGAATGCAGCTGCGGCTGTCTCATCCACGATGGCACGGATAATCTGCCGCACAAGGCCCACCTGATCCCGGATCGCGACTGGGATGCCTTCTGGGCGGCGGTGGATGCGGCGGTCGAGACGGCCCCGGCGACCGAGGCCACCGTGATGGGGCTGCGGTGGGCGAGGTTGAGCCGCGCCGCCTGGGAATGCGCCGCCTGCGGGCGGCTGTGGATCGACAGGCGGGACGGGACGCTGCAAAGCTATCGCCCCGACAACGGCACCCCGAACGGCATCCTCGCCTGATGCGACCCTTTCCGCTCTCCGACTCTGCTCCGCCCGAACACACCGGTCCCCTCCCGGAGCGGACCGAGGTCGTTGTGATCGGCGGCGGGGTGATCGGGGTGACGACGGCGCTGTTCCTGGCCCGCGCCGGCGTGCCGGTGCTGCTGCTCGAGAAGGGCCGCATCGCCGCGGAGCAATCGTCGCGCAACTGGGGTTGGGTCCGGGTGCAGGGTCGCGATCCGGCCGAGATCCCCATCGCCCAGGAGGCACAGGCGCTTTGGCCGGCGCTGGCCGCTCAGGTCGATACCGACATCGGCCTCACCCAAGGGGGCGTCGCCTATCTCGCGAAGGATGCGGCCGAGATGGCGCGGCACGAGGCCTGGATGGCAGCGGCCGCGCCTTTCGGGGTCTCGACCCAGATCCTCGATGCCGAGGGCACGGCGCGGCTCTTGCCGGATGCGGCCCGGCACTGGGCGGGGGCGATGTGGACGCCCACCGATATGCGCGCTGAGCCCTTCGTCACCGTGCCTGCGCTCGCCCGGCTCGCCGTCAAGGCGGGTGCTGTGATCCGCGAGGGGCAGGCGGTGCGCGGGCTCGATCTGGAAGCGGGCCGGGTCGCGGGGGTGATCGCCGAGGGCGGGCAGATCACCGCGGGCGCGGTGGTGCTCGCGGGCGGGGCCTGGTCGGCGCTGTTCCTGCGCCGGCACGGGGTCAGCGTCCCGCAGCTGTCCGTGCGCGCCACGGTCCTGCGCACGGCTCCCGCTCGGGAAGTCTTTGCCGGCGGCGCGGTCGATGACCGGCTCGCGTTCCGCCGCCGGGCCGATGGCGGCCATTCGCTCGCGCCGGAGGGGGCGCATGATTTCCACATCGGGCCCGACGCGTTCCGGGCGCTGCCGAAATACCTGCCCGAGCTCGTCCGCGACCCGTTCGGCACCGCCCTGCGCCCGGCCGCGCCGCGTGGCTACCCTGACGCCTGGACCACGCCCCGGCGCTGGGCCGACGATGCGGTCTCGCCTTTCGAGCGGATGCGGGTGCTCAACCCGCCGCCGAACCGGGCCTATGCCGACCGGATCCTTCGAGATTTCAACGCGACCTTCCCCGCGCTCGGCGGGGTCGGCGCGGTGCAGAGCTGGGCGGGGATGATCGACGTGATGCCGGACGCGGTGCCGGTGGTCGACGTGGTCGCGGCGCTGCCGGGGCTCACGCTCGCGACCGGCATGAGCGGGCACGGGTTCGGCATCGGCCCGGCCTTCGGGCGGATCGTCGCCGACCTCGTCCAGGGCCGCCCGGCGGGGCACGATCTGACCCGGTTCCGGCTGGGCCGGTTCACCGACGGAAGCCGCGTGACGGTCGGCCCTGGCCTGTAGGGCGCACGGGGCGGGGCGGAAGGCTCTGGTATTCAAGGGAAAGTCCGGGGGCAGGGCAGGCACGGGTTCACCGGCCTCTTGCCGCCCTGTCGCGTATCGGCGATCGGCCGGCCGCATGTGTCGGGGCGGCGCGGGCGCCGCCCATCTGCCTCTTTCGGGAACCCGGGGCGACCCCGGAGGGTCGGCTCAGGCCGTGGGTTTCTTGGCGGCCGGTTTCCTGGCGGCGGGTTTTTTTGCCGCGGGTTTGGACGTCGTCGTCTTGGTGGTGGCGGTTTTCGCGGCTGCCGTTTTGGCCGCCGGTTTCTTGGCGGCGGGTTTTGCGGCCGCCGTCTTGGCCGCCGGTTTCTTGGCCGCGGGTTTGCGGGCCGGTTTGGTCTTGAGCACTTTCTCGGCCTTGTACCAGTAGTCCTGGTCGCTGCCGTGCTGACCGCCTTCCTCTTTCCACATGAGGTAGGCGGTTTCGCGGATCTGGTCGTCGGTCACTTTCTTGGCGGGCATGGCGCTTCCCCTGATCGTGTCATTCACCACTAATCAACGGGGAATGGCGGCAAAAATCAAGTGAAGGTCACGTGAACAGTTTGGCGATACGCGCGTCGCCCAAAGGTTGAGCGTTCAGCCGCCGGTATGCGACATGTGGCGACGCATCTGGCCGCCGGGGCGACCGTCGGGCTGCTGGCGGGAATAGTCGAAATCGTGGCCCTTCGGCTTGCGGGTGATCGCTTCGCGGATCGCGGCGACGAGCGGCGCATCGTCGTCCGGATGCGCCCGCAAAGGCGCGCGCAGATCGGCGCGGTCCTCTTGACCCAGGCACATGTAGAGTTCGCCGGTGCAGGTCATGCGCACCCGGTTGCAGCTTTCGCAGAAATTATGGCTGAGCGGCGTGATGAAGCCGATCTTCTGCCCGGTCTCTTCGAGCCGCACGTAGCGGGCGGGGCCGCCGGTGCGCTCGGCGAGCGGGGTGAGCGTGTAGCGTGTCGCGAGCCGGTCGCGCAGATCGTCGAGCGGCCAGTACTGGTCGAGGCGGTCGGGATGGCCGTCCTCGCCCATCGGCATCACCTCGATCCAGGTGAGATCCATGTCGCCCGCTGCACACCATTCGGCGAGGCGGAACAGCTCGTCGTCGTTCACCCCCCTGAGCGCGACGGCGTTGATCTTGACCCGGAGCCCGGCGGCCTTGGCCGCGTCGATCCCGGCCAGCACCTTGTCGAGATCGCCGCGCCGGGTGAGGGCGCGGAAGCGGTCCGCATCGAGCGTGTCGAGCGAGACATTGACCCGCCGCACCCCGGCATCCGCCAGCTCGCCCGCGAAGCGGTGGAGCTGCGAGCCGTTGGTGGTGAGGGTGAGCTCGTCGAGCGCGCCGCTGTCGAGATGGCGGCGCATGGCGCCGAAAAAGGTCAGGATATCGCGGCGCACAAGGGGTTCGCCGCCGGTGATGCGCAGCTTCTTCACCCCGAGGCCGATGAAGGCGCTCGCGACCCGGTCGAGCTCTTCGAGGCTGAGCAGCTCTTTCTTGGGCAGAAAGGTCATGTCCTCCGCCATGCAATA
>JAGRMP010000156.1:7115-8038 GCA_020441225.1 Maritimibacter sp.
GTCGGTCACCGACAGCCTGAGATAGCTGACGGGACGCTGGAACGGGTCGATCAGGGCGCGCGTGGCCTGGCCTGTGGTCATGTTCGTGGTCATGGGCCGGGACCCTAGGGCCGCACCCGGGGCGGTGCAAGCGTTGCACACGTTGTTCACGGCTTCGTTTGCGCTTAGTCTCGGGCGCATGAAAACGCCGTCGCCGCTTTGGGTTTCCGTTCTGATTCTCGGCGCTGCCGCTCTGGTTGGCGGCTGCGCCCGCGACCGTGGACCGTCGGACGCCGACCTGGCGCCGTTGCCGGGCCAGATCCGGCCGATGCCGCGCCCCGGTGCGGCCGCCTTGCCGGGGGCCGGGGCCGTGACGGCGGAGCAATTCGACACCACAACCGCGGAAGAACGCGCAGCGGCAGCGGCGGGCGGGCCGAGCGGGGCGCTGCTCGGGCGGACCGTGGCGACGCTCGGCAACCCGGCCGATCCCGGGTTCTGGCTGGAAACCCCGCTCGTGGACGCGCCGCGCCAGGGCCGCGCCGTGGCGGTGAGCTCGGGCAGGAGCGTGCAGCTCGAACTGCGCCCGACCGGCGGCGCGGCAGGCTCCGGCAGCCGGATCTCGCTGCCGGCGCTCAGGCTGCTCGATGTCGGGTTGACCGGGCTGCACGAACTCGACGTGTTCGGCGGCTGAGCCGCCCTCATTTCCGTCCCGAAACGGTCGAGCAGGGCCCGCGTGGGCCCCTCGCCCGGGTCAGACCGCGCGGAGGTTGTGTTTGCGCGCCATGAATTCCTTGGCCGTCTCCACTGCCACGGCGGCGTCGCGGCAATAGGCGTCGGAGCCGATGGCCTTGCCGAATTCCTCGTTCAGCGGCGCGCCGCCGACCAGCACGATGTACTTGTCGCGCTTGCCCTGGGCGACGAGCTCGTCGATCACCACTTTCATG
>JAGRMP010000156.1:8054-8193 GCA_020441225.1 Maritimibacter sp.
GGCATGGTGGTGGTGAGCAGGGCGGACATGCCGAGGATATCGGCGTCGAATTCCTCGAGCGCCTCGATATAGGTCTCGACGGGATTGTTGATGCCGATGTTCTTCACCTCGAACCCGGCGCCCTCCATCATCATCGTCA
>JAGRMP010000010.1:0-2495 GCA_020441225.1 Maritimibacter sp.
CATTATGAGTCCGCATCCTAGGGGAGCAGGGGAGCAGGGGAGCAGGGGACCAGGGCAATGGCGCCGTGGGAACCGGGAAACGGTGCCGCCGGGTAACGGTTGATCGACGATCGGTCGGACTCGGGAGAGAGAGCCCGGTGCCCGGTGCCGGTCGGTGAAGCGACATGTCGATGGACACGCGCGCGCCGGGTGCGATTTCCGTCTCAGCGTCTCAGCGTCTCAGCCGCTCAGTCGGGCGAGGAGCCCCCTGCGGGCCGGTGCTTCGGGCAGCAACGGCAGCGGGTCGGGGGTGATACGGCTGAAGATCCAGCGCGGCAGGACGCGGTCGCCGGAGCCGCCGCAGACGCCGCCCATCTTGTAGGGATCGAAGACCTTGACGAAGCTTGGGGCTTCAAGATCGTCGGCAAAGACGGTGCCGCAGAAGCCGCGGTTGCGCATCTGTTCGACGCAGGCGCGGGCCTCGGCGCGGGCGGCAGCGACATCCGTCACGGGCGCTGAGGGCGCGTCGCCCGACGGGTCGAAGACGTGCCAATCGCCGCCGAGCGTTTCGAACCGGGCCCAGAAGCGGTCGAACCTGTCCCAGCTTGGAATACCCGCGAACCTGCCGCCATAGGCGCGCCAGAACGGCGTGTCGGGAAGCTCGGCATTGATGTCGCGCATGGTCTCTCCTCCGGGCGCGATCCTAGCGCGGCGGGGGGGCCGGTCAAGTGGCGCGGCGCTTGTCAGTCGGCGGGGGCAGGCAGGCGTTCGGCGGCCGCGATCACCTCGGCGTCGAGCCCATCGCCACCGGCGGCAACGTGGTCGAGGAGCTGGCGGCGCATCCGCGGATCCCAGAAATCGCTCAGATGCGCGGCCACCAGCTCGGCGGTGTCGCCGGGCTGGCTGCGAAAGAAGGTGGCGATCTGGTTGGCCATGCGGACCATCTTGTCAGGCGACATCTGTCTCTCCCGTCAGCACCCGTTCGGGGTGGGCATAGAGCTCGAAACGGCCGTCGCGGACGAAGGCGGCGAGGGTGATCCCGGCCTCTTCGGCCTGCGCCAGCGCAAGCGCGGTGGGGGCCGAGGCGGCGACGATCGCGGGGATACCCGCCATGGCGGCCTTTTGCACCATCTCGACCGAGACCCGGCTGGTGAGCACCGCGGCGCCGGAGCCGGGGTCTTCGCCCGCAAGCGCGAGCGCGCCGATGAGCTTGTCGAGCGCGTTGTGGCGGCCGATGTCCTCGCGGGCGAGCGCGATGCCTGTGCCGGGCTTGAGGAAGCCCGCCGCGTGGATCGCGCGGGTGCGGTCGTGGAGCGGCTGGTGGGCTTTCAGCGCCTGGGGTGCGGCGGCGATCTCGGCGGGGCTGAGCGTGAGCTCGGAGCTGACCCGGGGGAGCTTGCGCACCGCGGCGTCGAGCGAGTCGATGCCGCAAAGCCCGCAGCCGACCGGCCCCGCCATCCGCCGCCGCCGGTCGGCGAGGGATTTCGCCCGCGCCTCGGAGATCCAGAACCGCGCTTCGATGCCGGCGGGCTGGGTGACGATCTCGAAGTTTTCGACCTCGTCGCGCGTGGCGATCGCACCCTCGGTGAGCGCGAAACCATGGGCGAAATCGGCGATGTCGTCGGGCGTGGCCATCATCACCGCGAGCGTGGTGCCATTGAAGGTGACGGCCACTGGCACCTCCTCGGGCAGGGCGCGAGTGATGCGGCGGGTGCCGTCGGCCCCGATTGCGAGGCCGGGGAGGCTTCTGGCGGGTGTCATTCCGCGGCCTCGATCCGGCGCGCCCGGGCAGCTTGCGCGGCATAGTCCTCCTGCCAGCCGGTCGGTCCGTTGGACGGCATCACCTGCACCGCCGTCACCTTGTATTCGGGGCAGTTGGTGGCCCAGTCGGAATAGTCGGTGGTGACCACATTGGCTTGCGTGTCGGGGTGGTGGAATGTGGTGTAGACCACGCCGGGGCTGACGCGCTCGGTGATCTCGGCGCGCAGCGCGGTTTCGCCCGAGCGCGAGGCGAGCTTGACCCAGGACCCTTGGGTCACCCCGCGCTGTTCGGCGTCGTGGGGGTGGATCTCGAGCACGTCCTGGTCATGCCAGACGTTGTTCTCGGTGCGCCGGGTCTGGGCGCCGACGTTGTACTGGCTCAGGATGCGCCCCGTGGTGAGCAGGAGCGGGAAGCGGGGGCCGGTCTTTTCATCCGTCGCGACATATTCGGTGACGATGAACCGGCCCTTGCCGCGCACGAAGCCGCCCACATGCATGAGCGGTGTGCCCTCGGGGGCCTTGTCGTTGCAGGGCCATTGCACCGAGCCGACCGCGTCGATGAGGTCGTAGGTGACGCCCGCGAAGCTGGGCGTGGTGGCGGCGATCTCGTCCATGATCTGGGACGGGTGGGTGTAGGCCCAGTCGGCGCCCATGGCGTTGGCGAGAGCCTGGGTCACTTCCCAATCGGCCATACCGTTCTTCGGCGCCATCACCCGGCGCACCATGTTGATCCGGCGCTCGGCATTGGTGAAGGT
>JAGRMP010000010.1:2691-3727 GCA_020441225.1 Maritimibacter sp.
GCATGTTGGGGATGCGCAGGCCCGGTTCGGGGTCGATCTCGACGCCCCAGCGATCTTCGAAGATCGCTCTTACCTCCGGGTTCTTCACATGCCGGTAGCCGGGGAGCTCATGCGGGAAGCTGCCCATGTCGCAGCTCCCTTGCACGTTGTTCTGGCCGCGGAGCGGGTTCACCCCCACGCCCGGCCGGCCGATGTTGCCTGTCAGCATGGCGAGGTTGGCGATGCCCATCACCGTGGTCGAGCCCTGGCTGTGTTCGGTGACGCCGAGGCCGTAGTAGATCGCGCCGTTGCCAGAGGTGGCGAAGGTGCGGGCGGCGGCACGCAGGGTCTCGGCGGGCACGCCGGTGAGCGCTTCGGTGGCCTCGGGGCTGTGGCGGGGATCGGCGACGAAGGCGCGGTAATCGGCGAAGCTTTCGGTGTCGCATTGGGCGGCGATGAAAGCCTCGTCGGCGAGGCCCTCGGTGACGATCACGTGGGCGAGGGCGGTGATGACGGCGACGTTGGTGCCGGGGCGCAGCGCCAAATGGTGCGCGGCGCCGATATGGGCGGATTTGACCAGGTCGATCCGACGCGGGTCGATGACGATGAGCTTCGCGCCTGCGCGCAGCCGCTTCTTGAGCCGCGAGGCGAAGACCGGGTGGGCGTCGGTCGGGTTGGCGCCCATGACGATGACCACGTCGGTGTGCTCGACAGAGTCGAAATCCTGGGTGCCGGCGGAGGTGCCGAAGGTCTGGCCGAGCCCGTAGCCGGTGGGCGAATGGCAGACGCGGGCGCAGGTGTCGGTGTTGTTGTTCATGAACACCGCGCGGGTGAGTTTCTGCACCAGGTAGGTTTCCTCGTTGGTGCAGCGGCTCGAGGTGATGACGCCGACGGAACGGCGGCCGTGTTCTGCCTGGATCGCCTTGAGACGGTCGGCGGCGAAGCCCAGTGCCTCGTCCCAGGAAACCTCGCGCCAGGGTTCATCGATGCTGTCGCGGATCATCGGATTGAGGATGCGGTCGCGGTGGTTGGCGTAGCCCCAGGCGAAGCGGCCCTT
>JAGRMP010000010.1:3818-4271 GCA_020441225.1 Maritimibacter sp.
CGCAATAGGCGCAGGTGGTGACGACCGAGCGGGTCGGCGTGCCGAGGTCGATGACGGATTTTTCCTGCAGGGTCGCGGTCGGGCAGGCCTGGACGCAGGCGCCGCAGGACACGCAGTCGGAGGATAGGAAGTCGTCGGAGGCGGCACCGGGTGAGACCCGGCTGTCGAAGCCCCGGCCCGCGATGGTAAGCGCGAAGGTGCCCTGGACCTCTTCGCAGGCACGCACGCAGCGCGAGCAGACGATGCATTTCGCCGGGTCGTAGGTGAAATAGGGGTTGGTCTGGTCTTTCGCGATGTAGCGCGGGTTGGCCTCGCCGTTCTGGCGCGGGGCGAAATGGGTGTCTTTTGCCTCGTAGCGCACCTCGCGCAACCCGACGACGCCCGCCATATCCTGCAGCTCGCAATCGCCGTTGGCGGCGCAGGTGAGACAGTCGAGCGGGTGGTCGGAGATGT
>JAGRMP010000688.1 GCA_020441225.1 Maritimibacter sp.
GCCAGACCCCGGTGAGCGCATAGGCGAACCGGGGGGCGGCCGCGGCGCGGGTCTCGACCGCGTCGATGAGGTCCGCGCCGTGCTGGACGATCAGGTCTTCGAGCGGCCCCGCGGCGACCAGGGCCACATCCTCGGGCGTGTCGCAGGCCGCGACCGCAGCCACGACGGCGGCGAAGCCGCGCGCGGGGTGGTCCCGCGTCAGCGCGTCCATCAACGCATAGGTCCACGCGTCGGGATGGTCCGCAGGCGCCGGGTCATCCGCGTCGCCCGCCCGCAAATAGGCCAGGAACCGTTCCGCGAGCCGGTCGAGCGGCAGATCGCCCGGCGGCAGCGCGTCTTCACCCACGCCAAGCGCATCGGCGACAAGGGTGCGGGGAAGGACATCTTTCATGCGAGGGCACTTTCATGCAAACCGGGACGATATCCGGCCCCGAGGGCGGCGACGCTCGGGACCGGGGTGAGCACGGTGACCGCGCCAGTCGGGCGCGCACGGCGTTCGGTATAGCCCGCGGGCGTGAAGCGCAGGATCTTTGCGCCGAGAACGAGCCAACTCCCGCCGGAAAACGCGATGAACGCGCCGTCGGGCAGGGCGGCCGCGTCGGCCCTGTGAGTCACTTGGCGTCGAGTCCGCGTCACCCGCGCTGCATGCAGCCGCCGGTCGAGCGCGTCCACGCCCGCGACCGGCCCCACCGCGGCCTCCCAGGCCGCCCGAAATCGCCGGTACGCGGCGCGCCGGCAATAGCCGCAGGGCCGGTGCCCGGCGTCGATCCCGACCGCCTCGTCGAGAAAGAACAGCGGCGTCCAGCGGTTCTTCGGACGCGGGCCGTGATAGAGCCCTCGCGGATGCTCCAATGTGCACAGGATCCAGTGGGGATGCGTCCAGCGCGCGCGCCCCAGCCGGTCCCCCTCGAAGGCAAGCACGCCGCGGTTGCCGGTCAGCGTGCCGCGCGCCGGATCGGCGACGATTTCGCCGGTGGGCAACACCCGGTTCTGCAGTGGCATCGCGCGCCCCTTTTTCTTGGCGGAAATACTCCGGGGGGTCCCGGGGGAGACCCCCCGGCTTAACTGCGGTCCGGGGGGAGACCCCCCGGCTTAACTGCGGTCCGGGGGGAGCCCCCCGGCCTAACTGCGGTCCGGGGGGAGACCCCCGGCGATCCTGCGGTCCGGGAGCCCTGATGACCTCACCCCCCGTGCATCTCCTTGGTCGCCGACAGGGTCAGCTCCGGGTAGTCCCGCTCCGCCCGGTCGATGTCCCACTTGAGCCGGGTCAGATAGACCGGGTCGCCGTCATGGTCATGCGCCATGTGCTGCTTGTTCGCGGCCATGAATTTCTCGAGCGCCGCCTTGGGCCCCGAGACCCAGCGCGCCGAGGTGAATTGCGAGGCTTCGAACCGCACCGGCAGCCCGTATTCGAGCTCGATCCGGCTTGCCAGCACTTCGAACTGCAGCGCGCCGACCACGCCGACGATGAACCCCGACCCGATATCGGGCTTGAAAACCTTTGCGGCGCCTTCCTCGGCGAATTGCA
>JAGRMP010000157.1 GCA_020441225.1 Maritimibacter sp.
GCGGCCCCCTTGCCTGTCCCCGTCCGTACCGTGGCGTGAAAGTCAGGAATTTCACGAGCCATTGGTCTCTCCAGATTGTAAAGAGCGGGCTGCCTCCAAGGGTGCGCCTCCCGCCTGAGTGCGCGCGTATAGACCTGAATTCCGCGCATGGAAAGGGAAAACTGCGCGCAGACGGGCAGAGCCGGGCAGGGGGCATCCCCGGCGCGACCCGGCAGGTGACAGCGTCGTGCCGATGCCGGATAGTCCGGGGCGGAGGACCGCCATGACCAACCCCAATTTCGCCGCCATGCTGGCGGGTGAACTCTACAACGCAACCGACCCGGTCTTTGCCGTGCGAAAGCGACAGGTGGCCGACGCCAAGGCCCGGTTCGACGCGGTGCCCAACACCGATATCCAGGCCCGGATCGCGGCGGCCGGCACGGTCTTCGCCGCAGGGAGCGGCGCCTGCCTGGTGCTCTCGCCCTTCACCATCGAATACGGCCATGTGCGGATCGGCGACTGGTCCTTCGTCAACACCGGCGCGACCTTCCTCGACGCCAATTTCGTCACGCTGGGCAGACATGTCGCGGTCGGTCCCAACGTGCAGTTCATCACCGACACCCACCCGGTGCGGCCCGAAGAGCGCTTTCAGCCGCCCGGCGAGGGCGACGCGCTGCCGTTCCGGGTGATGAACCGGGCGCTGCCGATCACGGTCGAGGATTACGCCTGGATCGGCGCGGGCGCGATCGTGCTGCCGGGGGTGACGATCGGTACCGGCGCGGTGGTGGCCGCGGGCGCGGTGGTCACCCGCGACGTCGCGCCCCGCAGCATCGTCGCCGGCAACCCGGCGCGTCTCCTGCGCAGCGTCGACGCCTGAGCCCGCGCCCGTCGGCCCCGCCCGGACCTCCCCAGCGCAAACCCGCCCCAAGGTCGCGACCCCGTCTTGCGAGCCGGGCTCTGCGGGCATAGGGTCCGCGCGAGCTGCTCCGCTGTGAGCCGGGGCCGTCGACGCTTTTTGAGGTTCACCAGCATGTCCGTTTACCAGGCCGCGAGACTGACCCGTGCGCCGATGCTCACCCTCGCGGCCGTGGGCCTCAACTGGGGCGGGCTCGCCGGGCTGATGCCCGATATCAAGGCGGCCGTTCAAGCCTCCGACGCCGTGCTCGGCGCGGTGTTGCTCGCCTCCGCCGTGGGGTCGATGATCGCGCTGTCCGTCGCGCCGCGGTTCGGCCAGATCGCGGGCACGCTGGCGCTGCCGCTTTCGGGCCTCGGCATCGCCGCCGTGATCCTGCTGCCCGCCCTTGCGGTCTCGCCCCTGACCCTCGCGCTCGCCCTGTTCTTCACCGGCGCCACCGTGGCGCTCGCCGACATGACCGCCAACGTGCGCATCGCCCAGCTCGAGGCGCGCCGCGGGCTGCACCTGCAGAGCGTCAACCACGCGGTGTTCTCGCTGAGCTTCGGGCTCACCGCCTTCGCCGTCGGCTTTGCCCGCCAGGCCGGGTACGGCCCCGCCCAGGTCCTGCCGGTGATCGCGCTCGTGGCGCTGGTCGCGGTGCTCCTCGGCTGGGACCGCCGCGCGCTGCCGCCGGTCGAAGACCCCGCCGACGCCGCCAAGGGCGCGACGCCGCCCTGGGGCGTGGTGCTGATCGCGGGGCTCATCCTGTTCGCGGGTTTCGTCGGCGAGAACGCCACCGAGGCCTGGTCGGCGCTGCATATCGAACGCACCATCGGCGCCCCCGCGGGCGAGGGCAGCTTCGGCCCGGCGACGCTGGGGCTGGTGATGTTCGCCGGCCGCCTCGGCGGCCAGGTCGTCGCCACCCGCTTCGGCGAGGCGCGGCTGATCCTGGTCTCCGCCGTGCTCGGCAGCATCGGCGCGGTTATCATCGCGCTCGCGCCGACCAAGGCCGTGGTGCTCGCGGGCGTCGCGGTGGTGGCGCTGGGCATGGCGGTGATCGTGCCCGCGACCAATTCCATCGTCGGCCGCGCGGTTTCCGACGCCGCCCGGCCGCTGGCGATCTCGCGGGCCTGGATGGCGGGGCTCCTCGGCTTCTTCATCGGCCCGGCGATGATGGGCGGTCTCGCCCAGCTCTCCTCGCTCCGGCTCTCCTTCGGCGCGGTCGCGCTGATCATCGCGCTGATCGTGCCCGCGATCCTCGCGCTCAACCGGCGCGCGGGCTAGGGCCGAGCCGCCGCCGCGGTTCAACCGATCGCGGGCCGGCACAGGATCGGTCGGCGACCCTGGATCCGCACGGGCGGGAGCAGGGAGGACGACGCCGGTCTTGTCCGCTCTGCTTTACCACGGTCCCCACTTCCCTAGTTCCCTAGTTCCCTAGTTCCCTAGGGGAGTGAACCTGATCTGGAAGGCAAAACGACGAAATATCAGTGTGTTGGATGATTTCGGCGTTAACGTTTCCTTAATCCTCCGGCAATCTCTGTCAGATCTCGCCACGGTTTCCATGTCGTGGGACAGCGCGTCCCGACGCGTGGATCAGCCCGCGCACGGCGCG
>JAGRMP010000158.1:0-3392 GCA_020441225.1 Maritimibacter sp.
TGTCGCCCTTCATCGAGCGCACGATATCGCCCGGCCGCTGGGCGCGACCGTCGGGCATGTTCTCGACGAGGCCCACGAGACCGACCACGTTGGCGGGCGCCTTGCGCAGCGCGAGCGTCTTCATCACCCCCGCAACGGTCCCGGCCCCGCCCATGTCCATGGTCATTTCTTCCATCCCGGCCGCGGGCTTGATCGAGATCCCGCCGGTGTCGAAGACCACGCCCTTGCCCACCAGCGCGAGCGGCGCGGCGCCCTCGGTGCCGCCCTGCCATTCCATCACCACGAGCTTCGAGGGGCTCTCGGACCCCTGCCCCACGCCCAGGAGCGCCCCCATGCCGAGCGCGGCCATCTGCGCCTCGTCGAGCACCGAGACCTTGAGCCCCAGCGCCGACAGCGCCTCCAGTCGGCCGGAAAATTCCTGCGTGGTCAGCACGTTGGCCGGTTCGTTGACCAAATCGCGGGTGAAGAACACCCCCGCCGCCACCGCCGCGAGATCGTCGGCCTGCGCGTTCAGCGTGTCGGCATTGGGCAGCGCAAAGGTGAGCGACCCCACCCTGGCGCCCTCCTTGCCGTCCTTGCCGGTCTTGTGATCGCGGAACGCGTACGCCGCAAGCGTCGCGCCGAGCGCGATCTCGGGCATGTGCCTGAGCGCCGCGGCCACCACCAGCACATCCGTGTCGAGCGCCTTCGCTCCGATGGTGCCTCCCGCCTTGCGGGCCTCGTCGGCCCCCATCTTGCGGTCGATCCGCACCACCTGAACCACATCCGCGGCCATGCCGCTGGGCCAGGCCATCTCGACCGCCTCGCCTGGCGCGAGCGCGGCGAAGGCCTCGGAAGCGATCAGCCGCTTCAGCGCGCCACGGGTCAGCCGGTCGATCCGGCGCGCTGCCTTGTTGAGCCGCGCGTTCCCCTCGGTCAGCACCGCCACGCGCCCCTCGGCACTGGCGATCCGGTCGATATCGAGCGGAATGAAACGGGGGGCGATGATATCTGTCATGATGTCTCCTGTCGCGGCGGGTCGCGGTCCGGCGCGCACCGGCGGCGCGCGCCTCAGAGCCTACACCTAGCGCCGTGACGTGGGCTTTTCCAGAGGCCGCCCGGGTTCGGCGCGTCCGTCGGCCGCTCGCGAGCGGGGCGAAAGCCCGCGCCCGCCCCGCACTGGCGCGATTCCCCCTCGCACCCCGCCCGAACCTCGACTAATGTAGCCGCGACAGCGGCCCGGCACCCGGGCGCCGCCGGACCTCGGGGCCGGTGGAAACGACAGAGACCGCGCGTCGACATATGCGCGCACGCAGAAGACGACGACAGGGCTGGGGACGACAATGCGAAAGACTGCTGCCGCAATCGCCGGGACTTTGGTGACAGGGATCGCGCGGACGTTGAGAACGGCGATCGGGACGGGATTGCGCCCAATCAGCCTGGCGGCGGCTTTCGCGACACTCACCCTGGCACTGCCCGCGGCACCGCTCGCAGCGCAGGATTACACCCCGGCCGCGACCGTTGACGGCGAGGTCATCACCGTTTTCGAACTGAACCAGCGGCAGCGGTTCCTCACCCTGTTGCGGGCACCGGGCGACGTGCGCGCGCTGGCCTTCGACCAGCTGGTGAACGAGCGCCTGCAGATGCGCGAGGCCGAAAAGGCCGAAATCGCTGCCACCGAAGAGGAGATCCTGGCCGGGATCGACGAGTTTGCCGCGCGGGGCAACCTGACCGGCGAGCAGTTCCTGCAATTGCTTGCCCAGGGCGGGATCGCCGCGCAAAGCTTCCGCGATTTCGTCGGCGCGGGTGTCACCTGGCGCAAATTCGTGCAGGCGAAATTCGCCCCCCTGGTATCGATATCGAAAACCGAGATCGGCATCGCCATGGGCGAAGCGGAACCCGAGGCGGGACTTCGCGTGCTGCTCACCGAGATCGCCCTTCCGGCCGGCGACCCGGCGACGCGGCGCGCCTCGGAGAAACGCGCCCAACGCCTGGTCGGCCTCGAAGAAGACGATTTCCGCGACGCCGCGAAACGGTTCTCCATCGCGCGGACCCGCAACAACGCCGGTGAGATGGACTGGGTCGATGTCACCGCCCTGCCGCCAGCGATCGGCGCGGCCGTCCGCGGCCTCAAGCCGGGGCAGACGACCCGCGCCCTCCCCGTGGAGGACAACATCCGGATCTACTACATGCGCGACCGCGAAGAGGTGAAAGGCGGCACCCCGGCAACCGTGGTCGATTACGCAGCCCTTCTGCTCGCGGGCGGCCGGACCGATGCCAACCTCGCGGCGGCGGAGAAGATCCGCGCCGACGTGACCCAGTGCGACGATCTCTATCCCTATGGCCGCGGCCTGCCGCCGGAACAGCTGATCCGCGAAGAAATCCGCGAAGCCGCGGTGCCCGCGCCCTTCGGGCCGGAACTCGCGCTGCTCGATCCGGGCGAGATTTCCACCCGCGTGACCACCGGCGGCGCGCTGGCGGTTCTGATGCTGTGTTCGCGCGGCAACGAACTGCCGCGCTCGACGACCGAGGACATGGTCGCCACCCGGCTCAAGAGCACTCGCGCCGGGGCGATGGCCCAGGCCTTCCTCGACGAGCTGAAGGCCAACGCCAAGATCGAAATCCTGCGCTGATGTCCCGGTTGCCGATCGCGCTGACCTCGGGCGAACCGGCCGGGGTCGGCCCGGAGATTGCGGTAAAGGCCTGGGACGCGCTGAAGGACAGCGAGGCGTTTTTCCTGATCGGCGACCCGCGCCATCTGCCGGCCGGTACACCCGTGGTCGAGATCCTCGCCCCCGAGGCGGCGGCGGATGCGATGGGCGAAGGCCTGCCGGTGCTGGTGCGCGACTTCGGCGGGCCCCGGGTGCCGGGCCAGGCCCAGACCGTCCATGCGGGGCCGGTGATCGCGGCAATCCGCGAGGCGGTGGAGCTTGTGCAGGCGGGCCGCGCCGCGGCGGTTTGCACCAATCCGATCCACAAGAAAGCGCTGAAGGACGGCGCCGGCTTCGCCTACCCGGGACACACCGAATACCTCGCCCATCTCGCGGGCGTGGACGACGTGGTGATGATGCTCGCCTGCGATGCGCTGCGGGTGGTCCCCGCCACGATCCACATCGCGCTCGAAGAGGTGCCGAAAGCCCTGACCCGCGACGGGCTCGAGCGCTGCATCCGGATCACCGACGCAGGCCTCAGGGCCCAGGGGCTCGCGCGGCCCCGGATCGCGGTCGCCGGGCTGAACCCGCATGCCGGAGAAAGCGGCGCGATGGGGCGGGCCGAGATCGAGATGATCGCGCCGCTGCTCGACGCGCTGCGCGCAGACGGGCTCGACATCGCCGGGCCGCTGCCGGCCGACACGATGTTCCACGCAGAGGCCCGCGCGCGCTACGATGTGGCGATCTGCATGTACCACGACC
>JAGRMP010000158.1:3470-3885 GCA_020441225.1 Maritimibacter sp.
ACCACGGCACGGCCTTCGACATCGCCGGCACCGGGACCGCCGATCCCTCCTCGCTGATCGCGGCGTTGCGGTTGGCCAGGGCGATGGCCGCGGATACGGCCGGGTGAGCACGCTCGACGATCTCCCGCCACTGCGCGACGTCATCGCCGCCCACGGGTTGCGCGCAAAAAAATCGCTCGGTCAGAACTTCCTGCTCGATCTCAACCTGACCGCACGGATTGCCCGCGCCGCGGGCAATCTTGAAGCGGCGGATGTGCTGGAGGTCGGGCCCGGCCCCGGCGGGCTCACCCGGGGGCTGCTCGCCGAAGGCGCGCGCCGGGTGCTCGCGGTCGAGAAGGACGCCCGCGCCATGGCGGCGCTCGCCGAGATCGCCGCGCATTACCCGGGCCGGCTCGAGGTGATCAACGCCGATGCG
>JAGRMP010000159.1 GCA_020441225.1 Maritimibacter sp.
CCGCCCCCCGGACCCCCCGGGAGTACTTCGACCAAGAAAAAGGGGGGCGCGGTCCCGGCGGGTGCCGCGAGGCCCTGCCGACGGTCCGGGCGCGCGCCGCTGCGCATTGACCGGTGCCGATGGGCGGGGCATCGTAAAGGGCGATGGTCAAGGAGGTCCCGATGTCGAAGCTGCGCACCTGTCTGTGGTTTGACGGCACGGCCGAGGCGGCGGCGCGGTTCTACGTGTCGCTGATCCCCGGATCGGCGATCGAGGGCAGCATCGGGCGCACGGCCGATGGCGCGCCGCTGATGGTCAACTTCCATCTTGCGGGCGTGCCGTACCAGGGGCTGAACGGCGGCGACATGTACACACTCAGCCCCGCCGTCTCGATCCAGTACATTACCGAGGACCAGGCCGAGACCGACCGGATCTGGGCCGCGCTCATCGCCGATGGCGGTGCCGAGAGCCGCTGTGCCTGGTGCAGCGACCGGTTCGGGCTGAGCTGGCAGGTGGTGCCGCGCCAGCTCATGGCAACGGTCGGCGGGCCGGACCCCGAGGGCGCGGCGCGCGCGACCCAGGCGATGCTGGGGATGGCCAAGATCGACATCGCGGCGTTGGAGGCGGCCTACCGGGGCTGACCGGCTTGCCCTGCGAGCGCCGCGTCGAGATCGCCGGACCGGGCGAAGCTCCCGACGGTGTCCGCATGGGGCAAGGCGCGTGCCGGGGCCGGCTGCCGCTGCAGGGCGCCCCTGTTCGCGGCCGTCGCCAGGCTGACCGTGCCGCGGCGATCCTGCGGCGGCTCCCGAAGGCCGGGCCGGGCATTCTTCCGGGTCCGGTGCCAAATCGCACGCGCGCGCCCCGCTCACATGCGGCACGAAGCCGAGCGACACGCCCCGGAGCGGCACCGCCGCCGCGTCCTTGAACGGCGGCAGGTGGATCCGGGACATCCTTGCGGGAGATCATGGGAAACGCGCGCGGATCTGTGGGCGCCATGGGAAATCGTGGGACGATCCCGGGAGAGCGGTGCGGGGCCATGCGCGGGCCGTCGTCCGGCGGGCGGGTGCCGCGCGCGATTCCCGGCGAATCCGACGAATCAATCGCGATTCCCCCCGGATTCGGCCCGGATTCGCGGCTTTGGACGGCGGGAGAGGGGGTGCGGAGCGGCGCGGGGCAGGGTGCCGATCGCCCTCCGAGCCAGATTTCCGGGATTTCATGGAACTTTTTTTCGACCCCGTATCCGGTCTATATATAGTGTTGAAATTGTGCAAGTCCGCAAGAAATGGCTGCGTGTTCTCTTTTTGGACCTACAATCCCTTGCGGTGTAGCCGGCCGACTCCCTAGATCTAGGCGGCTCTTGAGGCAAAAAACCATTGCGTCCCACGATTTCCCATGGCATCCCTTTGTCATCGAAGGACGGGACAGCAACGGGCACCAAGACCCGGAAACAAAATCCCCCAAGTCAGGTTTCATACAGGCACCCCGCACTTCGAGAACAACGAGATCCGACGCGGGCGCGAGCAGACATCCCCCCCCCAGGTGGCGCTTGTGATCGGACTTACCCAGCAATGGGACGAGGGCGGCGGATCGGGCAGTGGCAGCAGCTCGATCCGTCGTTTCCGTTTCAGGGGTCGGACATGAGGCAGAAGACCGGGGGCAGACGAGGGACAAAGGACCACGACAAGTGGCACGCGTGTTCAGAGGTGAGGGCCACCACAAGGTGGACGGCAAGGGCAGGGTCTCGATCCCGGCCCTGTTTCGCCGTGTGCTCGAAGCCTCGGACCCGGAGTGGAAAGAGGGGCTGAACCCCAACCTTGTCATCGTCTATGGCGGCGAACGCCAGAAATACCTCGAATGCTACACGATGGAGGCGATCGCGGAAGTCGACGCCAGGATCGCCAGGATGCAGCGCGGCTCGATGGAGCGGCGGATGCTCGAGCGGATGTTCAACGGTCAGTCGCTGCCCGCCTCGGTCGACGAGACCGGGCGGCTGGTGCTGCCCGCCAAGCAGCGCCAGAAGATCGGCCTCGAAGGCGAGGCCTATTTCATCGCCACCGGCGATACCTTCCAGATCTGGAACCCGGAGACCTACGAGCAGGAGGAGGCCGCCAAGGCCGAGGCCTGGCTCGAGGACATGCCGGAAGATTTCGACCCGCTCACCCTTCTTCCGGGCGACGAGGGCGTGTGATGTCGGCAGCCGCGCAGCAGCCCACTGACGCCGCGCCCCATGTTCCCGTCCTCCTGCGGCCGTTGCTGGCCGGTGTCGCGCCGGTCACCGGGCTGTGGATCGACGGCACCTTCGGCGCGGGGGGCTATGCCCGCGGCCTCCTCGAAGCCGGGGCCGACAAGGTCATCGGCATCGACCGCGACCCGAGCGTGTTCGAGATGGCCGCGGCCTGGGCCGGGGAATACGGCGACCGGCTCGCGCTGGTCGAGGGCACGTTTTCCGAGCTCGACACGGTGACAGACGGCCCTGTTGCGGGCGTGGTGCTCGATCTCGGCGTCTCCTCGATGCAGCTCGACCAGGCCGCGCGCGGGTTTTCCTTCCTGCGCGAAGGACCGCTCGACATGCGCATGGGACAGAGCGGCACAAGTGCGGCCGATCTCGTCAACCACGCGCCCGAGGCGGAACTCGCCGACATCCTCTATCATTACGGCGAGGAGCGGCAGGCGCGGCGGATCGCGCGGGCCATCGTGCGCGACCGCGCCGAGGTGCCGTTCGAGACCACGACCCAGCTCGCCGAGCTGATCGAACGGCTGCTGCCACGGGCGAAGCCGGGGCAGAGCCATCCCGCCACCCGCAGCTTCCAGGCGCTGCGCATTGCGGTCAACGACGAGTTTGGCCAGCTCGCCTCCGGGCTCGAGGCGGCGGAACGGGTGCTGGCGCCGGGCGGCAAGCTCGCGGTGGTGACCTTCCACTCGCTCGAAGACCGGGTGGTGAAACGGTTTTTCCAGGCGGCGGCGAGCGCCGGCGGCGGCGGCTCGCGCTACGCGCCCGAACGCGCCGAGCACACGCCGCGCTTCGCCCTCACCCCCAAGAAAGCCATCGGCCCCGATCCGCAGGAGCTGGCGGACAACCCCCGCGCGCGCTCGGCGCGGCTCAGGATCGCGACCCGGACCGGGGCCGCGGCGGAACATCTCGACCGGTCGGCGCTCGGCCTGCCGGCTCCGGCTTTGAAGGAGGCGCGCCGCTGATGCGTGTGTTGTTCTACATCGTCGCGACGCTGGTCGTGATGGGGCTCGGAAACTGGGCCTACGTGGAGAATTACAAGACAAAGGCCGCGCTCGACGAGGTCGAGACGCTGCAGCGCGAGATCGGCCAGTACCGCGAAGAGCTCAGCGTGCTCCGGGCCGAATGGGCCTATCTCAACCGCCCCGACCGGCTGCGCGACCTCGCCGAGATCAATTTCGACCGGCTGGGGCTCTTGCCGCTGATGCCGGAGCAATTCGGCACGGTCAGCCAGGTCGGTTACCCGCTGTCGTCGCGCGCGCAGATGCTGCTCAGCGATTTCGACCTCGACGACGCCGTCGACGTGCGCGCGGAGGTCTCCGAATGACCCGTGTGCCCCTGCGCCCGCTCGCGCGCATCCTCGAGGCCCGCGCCAAGGGCGAAAACCCCGACCTGATCGAGGCCGAGAACCTGCGCCAGCGCCACGAGGCGATGGCTGACAAGGCGCGCGCCCGGGCCGAAGGGCGGCTCCTGGTGATCGCGGTCCTGTTCCTCTGCGCCTTTGTCGCGGTCGGGGTGCGGATGGGGTCAATCGCCGCTTCCGAACCGGTCGAACCGCGGGCGGCGACGGCGGGCGCGCCGATTGCCACGGCACGGGCCGATATCGTCGACCGCCAGGGCCGGTTGCTCGCGACCAACCTGGTGACCCATTCGCTCTACGCCCAGACCCGCGACATGGTCGATCCGGCCCGCGCGGCGCGCGAACTGGCGCTGATCTTCCCCGAGCTCGACGCCGCGAAGCTTTACGAAGACTTCACCGGAGGCCGAAAATTCCTGTGGATTCGCAAGACTTTGAGCCCTGAGCAGCAGCAACAGGTGTTCGACATCGGCGAGCCCGGGTTGCTGTTCGGCCCGCGCGAGATGCGGCTCTACCCCAATGGCCCCGTCGCCGCCCATGTGCTCGGCGGCACCCGCTTCGGCGACGAGGGCGTGAACGCGGCGCAGGTGGTGGGCGTGGCGGGGGTCGAGATGGCTTTCGAGGACCGGTTGAGCGATCCCGGCCAGTCCGACACGCCGCTGGCGCTGACCATCGACCTGACCGTACAGGCCGCCGTCGAACGGGTGTTGGCGGGCGGCAAGCAGATCATGAATGCCGAGGGGGCCGCGGCGATCCTGATGGATGTGCACACCGGCGAGATCGTCGCGCTGGCAAGCCTGCCCGATTTCGACCCCAACGACCGCCCCTCGCCACTGACCAAGGGCCAGCCGGCCGACTCGCCGCTCTTCAACCGCGCGGTGCAGGGGGTCTACGAGCTCGGCTCGACCTTCAAGATCTTCGCCGCCGCCCAGGCGCTGGAGCTGGGCCTGGTCAACCCCAACACGCCGATCGACACCAAGGGGCCGATCGCCTGGGGCAAGTTCCGGATCACGGACATGCACCGGATGGACCCGGTGATGTCGATGACCGATGTGATCGTGGAAAGCTCCAACGTCGGCACCGCCCGGGTGGCGCAGATGATCGGGCCGGAGCGGCAGCGCGATTTCCTCACCCGGCTCGGCTTTACCGAGACCCTGCCGGTCGAACTGGTCGAGGCGCGCCGCGCGAAACCGCTGGTGCCCGAGCGCTGGTCGGAGCTGTCGGCGATGACCATCTCCTACGGCCACGGGATCTCGGTCACACCGCTGCATCTCGCCGCCGCCTATGCCGCCATGGTCAACGGCGGTACCCGCGTCACCCCGACGCTGGAGCGCCGCGCGTCGGTGGAGCCGGGCCCGCGGGTGATCTCGCCCGAAACCTCGGCGGTGATCCGCTCGATGCTGCGCCAGGTGGTGGCGCGGGGCACGGCAAGCTACGGCGAGGTCGCGGGCTACCAGGTCGGCGGCAAGACCGGCTCCGCAGACAAGCCCAGCGCCACCGGCGGCTACGAAAAAGACAGCGTGATCGCGACCTTCGCCGGGATCTTCCCGGCCAACGACCCGAAATACGTGCTGATCGTCAGCCTCGACGACGGGGTCGATACGTCGGGGCCGGAGCCGCGGCGGACCGCGGGCTATACCGCGGTGCCGATTGCCGCCGAGGTCATTCGCCGGGTGGCGCCGCTTCTCGGGCTCAAGCCCGAGATTGAACCCGGGGTCGCCCCCGGTGTAACACTCACCTCCAACTGAGGAGGCGAGAATGTCCGTGCCCTATCCCCCGAGACCCCTGGCCGCCCTTGGCCTCACCGCGCTGGGCGGTGGCGATGCCGAGGTCACGGGCCTCTCGGTCGATAGCCGCAAGACCAAGCCCGGACACCTGTTCGCCGCGCTGCCCGGTACCCGGATGCACGGGGCCGAGTTCATCCCATTTGCGCTGAGGATGGGGGCGGTGGCGGTGCTGACCGACAAGGAGGGCGCGCGGCTTGCCCATGACGTGCTCGACGAAAACCCCGACATCGCGCTGGTGGTGGCCGAGGATCCGCGCGCCGCGCTCGCCTATGCCGCGGCGCTGTTCTACGGCCGCCAGCCCAAGGTGATGGTCGCGGTGACCGGCACCAACGGCAAGACCTCGGTCGCGTCGTTCGCCCGGCAGATCTGGCACCTGCTCGGCCACGAGGCGGTCAATATCGGCACCACCGGGGTCGAGGGCTCCTACGCCGCGCCGACCGGCATGACCACGCCCGAGCCGATCACGCTGCATGAGCTTCTGGCCGACATGGCGCTCCACGGTGTGACACACGGGGCGATGGAGGCCTCGTCGCACGGGCTCGCGCAGCGCCGGCTCGACGGGGTCCACCTGGGGGCGGCGGGTTTCACCAATTTCACCCAGGATCACCTTGATTACCATGCAACTTTCGAGGAGTACTTTGCCGCTAAGGAAGGGCTTTTCAGCCGCGTCCTGCCCGAGGACGGCACCGCGGTGCTCAACATCGACGACCTCAAGGGCCAGCTCCTCGCCAAGCGGGCGGAAGCGCGGGGGCAGAAGGTGATCACCGTCGGCCACGACGAGAGCGCCGATCTCCGGATCACCGCGCAGCGGTTCGGCGCGACCGGGCAGGAGCTGCGGTTCCACTGGCGCAAACAGCCCCAGCAGGTCCGGCTCAACCTGATCGGCGGGTTCCAGGCGGAAAACGTGCTCGTCGCCGCCGGGCTGGCGATTGCGACCGGGTCCGAGGCGCAGGCGGTGTTCGACACGTTCGACGATCTTTCCACCGTGCGCGGGCGGATGCAGCTCGTGGCGCGGCGGGCGAACGGGGCCGCGGTCTTTGTCGACTACGCCCATACGCCCGACGCGGTCGCGACCGCGCTCCAGGCGCTGCGCCCGCATGTGATGGGCCGGATCGTGGTGGTGCTCGGCGCCGGCGGCGACCGCGACCGGGCGAAACGCCCGCTGATGGGGCAGGCGGCGGCGGAACATGCCGACGTGGTGATCGTGACCGACGACAACCCGCGCTCGGAAGACCCGGCAGCGATCCGCGCGGCGGTGATGGAAGGCTGCCCCGAGGCCAACGAGGTCGGCGACCGGGCCGAGGCGATCC
>JAGRMP010000160.1:0-225 GCA_020441225.1 Maritimibacter sp.
GCACCAGCAGGAAGATCGGCGCAGTGACCTTTCCGCGCCCGGTCTTGGAGCGCGACACGACCGCCTGGCCCTTCGTGTTCAGCCGTCCTTCCGCCACCAGCAAGCTCGGCCCGGTCCGGCGATAGACGAAGCGCAGGCGCAGGCCACGTCGCCGTTCCCATTCACCGGGCGTGATCCTGCCACCGCGGACGGACTTGCCCGCGGCGGGCAGCGGGATCGCCAGCC
>JAGRMP010000160.1:248-475 GCA_020441225.1 Maritimibacter sp.
CGGATCAGCGGGCCGGTGTCGTGCGCGCCGACGAGAACGGGCGCCTTGGACCAGACCAGCGCCGCGGCGTCGAGGCTTTCGCCGGACCTCGGGAAGTTCTGGCTCCGGATCGAGTTGGCCAGCCGTGTGCCGAGCCCCGCACCGGTGATCTGCAGCCGCCAGGCGGTCTTTAGCCCGGTTCCGGCCTCGCGCATGGCGGCCGTCACGGCGCGTTCGCCCGCCGCGAC
>JAGRMP010000160.1:581-5256 GCA_020441225.1 Maritimibacter sp.
GCCGCTCGCGGTCGCGGACGGGTTCGCCCTGAATGAGGAAGGCGTCCCCGTCGATCTCGATCCTGTCGCCGGGACGCGGGGTCGCCACCTCGGCGACGCGCAGGTCGATCCGGGTGGTCTCGGACCAGAGCCGCGCGTCGCCGAAATCGCTGATCGCGTCGGCACGCCGGGCAACGACGCGCACCAGCACGGGCGCGCCGCCGTCGGCGATGTAGACCGCATCCCGGCCGATGTTCGGATCGGCGAAGAGCGCGTCCAGCGCCACGGCCACGGCAGACATCACGTCCGCCTTGCGCTGCGCAGCACTTGCGGGCGGGTGCAGATCGGCAGCGGGTTGCTTTCGATTTCGAGGCGCACCCATTCGTCGCGGTCCCGGTCCGGAATCATGCGCGCGTAGAGCGGCAGGCCCACGGTGTTGACCGTCTCGAAGGTGTCCGCGGGGGCATGGTAGATTTCGAACAGCCCCTCGACGCCTTCGGGGTAGAAATACGCCTTGTCGGTCGGCACACCGAAGCCCAAGCCGCCCCGGTACCGGCGGAAGGTGATACCGCCGAAGCTGACCTCTTCGCCCACGCGGCCCCGCAGGTCGGCCGCCGCGGCGGTGTTCAGATAGGTCTCGCGCACCTCCTTGTGGGCGACCAGATCGGAGAAGAAGGCGGAGCCGCATTCGGCGCGCAGCTGCACCTGACCGGCGGCCAGACCGCCCAGCGTATCCTCGACGCTCTCGATCAGCGCCTGGCAGCGCTTGCGCAGCGCGCCTGAGGCGGGGGTGGCGTTGTCGAGGTCGAAATCAACTTCCGTGGCCGGGGTGATGTTGAACTCGGTATAGTAGTTGATCACCGTCGCCCCATCGCGCGGGTCCTTCACCACGCCCTGGATGCCGTTGAACAGGTGGAACTCGAAGGTGGCCTCGGCGTCGTTCCGGAGCCGGCCCAGTTTGCGCGCAACCTCTGTCTGCACCTGTTGCACGGCGGTTTCCGAACCGAAGTCGCGGATTGCCTGGATCTCGGACGCCCAGAGCACGTCCTGCTTCTTGAACTGGCGGCACACGAAGGCCCGCATCTCGCGGCGTTCGGGAATCTGGCTCTCGAAGGCCGAGCCGCGTTCGGAGAACGGGATCAGCGACAGCGTGCCGTCGCGGCTCTCGATCATCACGGTGCGGGCGCGCACGCCGCGGGCACCGAAGAGCCCCGCCCCCGACAGGATCGCAGGCTTGAACGGGATGTTCTCGAGTGCGCGGGTCAGTTCGATGATGGTGAAGGCATCGCCTTCGAAGATGTCCATGGTGGCCATGACGATGGCTCCTGATCAGGAATGGGGATTGAGGTGGCGCGTTGTCAGCGCACGAGGATGCCGACGGCCAGCAGTGCCGTGTGGGCGGCAGTGATCTCGCCCTCGCTGGGCGTGCCCGCGAAGACGAGGTCATGCCGATTGACGATGGCGGGACCGCGGATCAGGGCCACGGCGGGGACATCGCCCGCGCTGGCATCCGCCTTGCCCCAGAGCACGGCGACGGCGGTCTCGGTGCCATCAACGGCCGCCGGGTCATGGGCGGAGTATTTGCCGGAGGCGGTGATTTTGCCAAGCACGCTGCCGGGCTCTAGCGAGCCGGCAGCGATGGTGATCGTCTCTCGGGTATAGTCGCGGAAGGCTTCCCAGGTCAGGAAACCGCCGGGATGCGAGCCTTCGGTGAAGGTGGTCATGGGAGATCATCCTTTCAGTTTGAACGTGCGGGCGATGACGTCGCCCCAGGGGCGCGTCGCCGGACCCGGCCCGGGTTGCGGGTGATGTCCGGCGATCTGCGGCGCGGCCTCGGCGCGCGTGGCCAGCAGGCTGGCCCGCACAGCGTCGAGGCTCGCGTTCTCTTCGAGAAACCGGCCCGCCATCTGCGGCTGGCCCGCAAAGCGGCAGAGATCGATGACCGTGCGGGCATGCGCGATGGCCTCGGCGCGGATCGCGGTGGCGTCGGGCGCAGTGTTGGCGGCGGCAACAGTGCTGTCGGGATCGCGCGGCGAAACCTGGGTGTTGTCGTCTGCAAAACCCGTCGAAGGGGTTTCGGGATCCGCGCCGGTTGCAAAGGGATCAGCGTCGTGCGCCGGTGCCGTCTCGGGCGGCTGACCGTCGCCGTCCCGAAGTTCGTCCGTGTCATCGTCGATTTTCACGACCGCTTCGACCAGCTCGCGCGGCGCGTTGCGGAAGCGCCCGATGTCGAAGCTGGCCGCGATCCGAACCGGCTCCACCATGCGCGTGGCAAGGCCCGCCTCCAGCGCCTCGGCGGCTGTGAGCCAGGTCTCGGCCGCCATCAGGGCGGCGATCTCGTCCTCGGGCTTTCCGGATCGGGCGGCATAGCCGCGCAGCATGCCGGCCGCGATCTTGTCCAGCGTTCCAGCCATGTCGCGCATGTCGGCGGCGGTGCCGATCACCATGCCGGAGGGATCGTGGATCATCAGGAAGGCATTCTCGGGCATGACGATCTCGTCGCCCGCCATGGCGATGTAGGAGGCCGCCGAAGCCGCGATGCCGTCGATCCAGATGGTGACCATGCCCGCATGGCGGCTCAGCGCATTGTGGATCGCGACCGCATCGAAGACCGAGCCGCCGGGGCTGTTGAGGCGCAGATCGATTGGGGCGTCGTCCGGCAGCGCACCCAGCTCGGCCAGAAACCCCTTGGCGCTGACGCCGTAAGCGCCGATCTCGTCATAGATCAGCACTTCCGCTCCCGAAGCCCGGGCGCGGATCGTGTACCAAGTGTTCATGGTCTTACTCCTGTTCGGATTGAGCGGCGGACCCGTCGCCATCGTCGTCTGGTTTCGGCGTCTGGGTCGGTGTTGCCCGCGCACCCTGTGTCTCGCCGGGGTTGGTGCGGTAGCGCAGCCCGAGCGCATTGGCGCGCGCGGCATCCACCGCATTCTCGCGGTCGACCTCCTCGACGTCGTAGCCGGTGGCTTCGACCACCTTGCGCCGCGAGGTGATGCCGGCCTCCATGGCCAGCACCTGCGCCTGGATGTCCTTCAGCGGATCGACCCAGTCCCAGCGCGGCGGGATCCACTGCACCATCCGCGCAGCCGCCGGGTCGGGCAGGTCGAGGCGGCCCGCCAGTTGCGCGGTTTCCAGCCAGCGCGCCCAGATGGGACGGCAGAACTGATGCGCGATCACGCCGTGCTGCAACTGCTGCACGCGGCGACGGAACTCGACCAGTTCGGCGCGCAAGGACGAGTAGTTGGCCTGCCGCACATCGCCGGTGACCAGGTGATACGGCAGTCCCAGCGATGCCGAGACCGCAAGCAGCGTGCGGTACTGGAATGCCTCATAGCCGCCACCGACATCGGCGGGGCTGGAGAACTTCACATCCTCCCCCGGCAACAGCACCTGCATCGTGCCGGGCTCGAGGCTGGCGATTGCCGCCCCGTCGAGATCGGCGGCGCCTTCGCCCAGCATCGGATCTTCGGGTGCTGTCTTGGTAATGAAGCCCGCGAACATCGCCGCCGTCTTCTTCCGGTCGAGTTCGGCGTCGTCGTACTGATCCAGCAGGAACAGCCGCACCATGGCCGGGGCCACATGCGGCAGGCCTCTGATCTGGCCCGCATCAATGGGCCGATAGATGTGCAGCACGTCCTCGGCCGGCACGCGCACCGTTTCAGGCATCGCGACCCGCTGATCGGTGCTGTCGCCCGGATGGCGGCGACGGAAGTGATAGGCCACGCGCCGCCCGATCAGGTCGAACTCGATGCCGCAGCGGATGCGGTTGCCGTTGGCCGCTGTCTCGGTCTTCTCGAACGGCAGCATTTCCGATTGCAGCAACTGCATCTGCAGCGGCACGAGCAGCCCGTCCTCGGCTCGGCGCGGTCGCATCCGCACGAAACACTCGCCCGCGACGAACATCTCGCGCGCCACCATGGCCTGCAGCCCGTAGAAATCGGTCAGCCCGTCGGCATCGGCCTCGTCGGTCCAGGCCAGCCAAAGCCGCTGGACGCGGTCTCGCAAACCTGCATCCTCGATAAGCGACGAGGGCTTGATGCCATCGCCGACCATGTTGGATGCAAAGGCCTCGCAGGCATTGGCCGCATAGCCGTTGGTCACCACCAGTTCCCGCGCGCGCGCCAGCAGGCGCGGACCGCCGGAGGCGACGAGCGAGTTGATGTTTTCCAGCGGCGGGTTCCAGCCCCGCAACCGGCGTCTGGACATCGCCCCTTCAAGGCGGGCGCGCACGGCTGCGGGGCCGCCCGAGACCGGACGGCGAAACCGATCAAACAGCCCCATGAATTACAGCCCTTTGGAAGTCGTAATGCGCACATGGCGGACGATGCGACGTCCCTCGGCAACGGCGATCTCGCGATCCACCGCCTCGATCGCCCGGTCGATCTCGGCCACGCTGCGATAATCCACGGTCTTGCCGTCATAGCTGACCCGCGCCACGCCAGAGGACCGTTGTGCGGCCAGTGCCTCGCGGCGGGCGCGCAGCTCCAACACCGTGGCCATCGTGATCACCCCATGTAACGTGACCGCACCGTGCGTCGGCGCGGCGCCATCCGCCGCTCGGCGCGCGGCCCGCCTGTGGTTCCGGCACCGGCATCCGCCGCGCTGGTCACGCCAAGCTGGTCTTCCAGACCGGCCCAGCGGGTTTCCGGCCAGCGGTCGGCTCCGGCGATCCAGGCGGCGGCGCGGGCATAGACCC
>JAGRMP010000160.1:5261-5841 GCA_020441225.1 Maritimibacter sp.
GCCTCGTTGCGCTCGCGCAGCTTTTGCCATTCGAGCTTCGAGAACCCGCGCCGGCTCTTGACCGTCACCAGTTGCTCGGCCGTCAGCTGCTTCAGCCACTCGCCGTCGGCCCAGTCCGGCAGATGCACGGTGCCGGGCGGGAACGACGCACCAGCGGCGACGTCTTCCACCGTCGGCCGGTCCTGCCGCAGGAAGCGATAGGTCTCGGCCTTGAAGGTCGAGGTCGCCACGGCCCACAGCCGCGCGCCACGCCGGAGCCGTTTGCCACCGATGGTCGCATCCACATAGGTCGGCCCGGTCACCGGGCTGGACCGGTTGAAGCCTTCGAGCCCCTTGACCGGCGCCACCTGTGCAAAGCCGACCTGGCGGGCCCAGCCATAGACGGCGGAGGTCTCGAAGCCTGTATCGATCGCGAACCGCGCGATGGTCAGATGCTGGCCGGAGGCATGTTGCCAGACCTTGCCGAGGAGGTCGGTGAGCCTCTGCCAGCAGGCCGCATCGCCCGGCCCGCCCTCGATGACGACGTGATCGACGAGCCAGCTTTCCAGGCCACGGCCCCAGGCCCAGATATCGACCTCGA
>JAGRMP010000011.1 GCA_020441225.1 Maritimibacter sp.
TCCTGGTGATCGGCGGGCGGGTCGGCCCGGCCTTTACCCGCAATGCGATGCACCGCGACGGCGTGCCGGAGACGGACTTGCCGCGGGATTGGCCCGGGTTCACGCCGGTGATGATCGCGCTCGCCGCGCTCTTGCCGGTCAGCGCACTCGTACTGCCGGAGACGAAGGCCGCGGGGCTGGTCGCGCTTGCGGCCGGGCTGGGGCAGCTCATCCGCCAGAGCCGCTGGGGCTTTGGCTACGCGATCCGGCGGCCGATCCTCGCAGCGCTGCATGTCTCGGCGGGCCTGGTCGGGATCGGCCTCGTGCTGAGCGGGCTGGTGCCGTTCACCGGCCTCAGCGAGGTTGCCGCCCTGCACCTGCTGGCGATCGGCGGAGTGGCCGGGATGACCCTTGCGGTGATGTCACGCGCGACGCTCGGGCACACCGGCCGGCCACTGGTCGCGCCCCGACCGGTGGCCGTCGCCTATGCGCTGCTGCCGCTCGCGGCGCTCTTGCGCTGGCTCGGGTCGGAGCTTGCCGGCGCGGTCTATTTCCCGGCGATCCTGGCCGCCGGATTTCTGTGGATTCTGGCTTTCGGGCTCTACACCGGCGCACTCCTGCCCGCTTTCCTGGGCCCGCGGGCGGACCGCTGACGGGGCTTAGCCCCGGATCAGTCCGACGGCAGCACCGCCACTTCGCGCTTCACGGCGAGATTGATCTCGACCCGCGTGCCGTCGGCCCGGGTGCCGATCACCGCGTGGCGTTTGCCGGGCAGCAGCGCGAGGGCTTCGAGGGGGGCCTCCAGGATGATCCGCTGGCGCGCAAAAAGGCCCTCCTCGGCGGGAAGGCTTTCTTCCATCCCGCTCTCCCAGGAATGGACGAAGCCGTCGTGGAACGGCCCCGCATCAGGGGAGAGGACGATTTCCCAGAGCTCGGGCACACCGTCGAGGGCGAGCAGGAAACTCCGCCGCGCCGACAGGGCGAGAAGCGCCGCGGCCCGGGCATCGACGTGATCGCGCGACACCAGCGGGCGGCGGTGCGCCTCGGCGCCGGTGGCGGCGTCCTCGATGACGAGGACGTGGCCCCCGACAGCCGTGCGCGCAATCCAGGCGCCGTCGCCGCTGGTCACCTGGCCCCGGGCCGGGCCGGAGGCAAGGACAAGAAGGGCAAGGGCGAGGCGCAGAAACATGTGGCTTGTCCCGAAAAAGCTGGCCGCCGGGGCTGCCGGCGGCCAGGACGACCGGGGGACAGGACGTGATGTCCCCCGGCAGGAGCGTTCAGTAGATATCGTGTTGGGTATTGTAGATGTTGAACTTGCCGGTCGGCGTGATCAGGCGCGGATCTTTGATGACCGTGACGACCTCGAGCGTCTTGTCATCGAGCACCACGATCGCACTTTCCTTGTCTTTCGCGTTCCACACCGACAACCAGACCTGGGTGCCGTCCTTGTTGAACTCGGGATGCACCACCCGCGGCTGCCCCTCCTCGATGCCGGCCAGCTCGGCGATCGGGATCGAGACGTACTCGGGCTCGTCCGTACCGTTCATCTGAGAGATCGTGAACACACCGACGGCGCCGGAGTATTCGGGCTCCGGGTTCAGGGGCGCGTCGACATAGAGGTGATCCGAGTTGGGATGGGTCTTGATGAAGAGCGAGCCGCCGCCGAGCGCGGTGAAGTTCTGCATCATTTTCCAGGCGTTGTCGGGATGCCCTTCCGGGTCGGTGCCGATCAGCGAGATCGTATCGTCGCCGAGATGCGAGGTCGCCCAGACCGGCCCGAAGACCGGGTGCACGAAGTTGGCGCCACGGCCCGGATGCGGGGTCTGGCCTTCGGTCTCGACGAGGGCGACGAGCTTGTCGTCCTGGGTGTCGATCACCGCCACCTTGCCGCGCGCATTGGCCGCCACGAGAAAGTAACGCTGCGAAGCGTCGAAACCGCCGTCGTGCAGGAAGCGCTCGGTCGCGATCTCGGTCGTCTTGAGGTTGACGAGGTCGGAATAGTCCACGAGCAGGGTCTTGCCGGTCTCCTTCACGTTGATGATGAATTCCGGCCGGTAATGCGAGGCGACGATCGAGGCGACACGCGGCTCGGGGTGGTAGACCTGCTCGTCATAGGTGACGCCGCGGGTCGATACGATCTTGAGCGGTTCGAGGGTTTCGCCGTCCATGATCACGTATTGCGGCGGCCAATAGGCGCCCGCCACGGCGTAGCGGTCTTCCCAGCCCTCGAACTTGGAGGTTTCGACCGACCGCGCTTCGATGCCGATCTTGATCTCGGCGACTGTGTCGGGATGTTCCATCCACAGATCGATCATGTTGACCCGCGCGTCGCGGCCGATCACGAAGAGATAACGGCCGGAGGCCGAAGTGCGCGAGATGTGCACGGCGTAGCCGGTGTCGATGACTTCCTCGATCTCGAACGTGTCGCCGTTGATCAGCGCGATCTGACCGGAGTCGCGCAAGGTGACCGACATCAGGTTCTCGATGTTGATGTCGTTCATCTTCTCGGTCGGCCGGTCTTCCGGCGCCACCGCGACCTCCCACGAGGCCATCATGTCCGGCATCCCCCATTCGGGCGGCGCGGGCGGGTCGACCATGATGTAGCGCGCCATCAGGTCGATCTGTTCCTCGGTCAGCTCGCCCGAGGTGCCCCAGTTGGGCATCCCCGCCGGCGAGCCCCAGGTGATGAGGTCGGTGAGGTATTCGTAGCCGTTCTCGCGGGTGATGTCGGTGGTCAGCGGCTTGCCGGTGGCGCCCTTGCGCAGCACGCCGTGGCAGCCGGCACAGCGTTCGAAATAGATCTGCCGACCGGTTTCGAATTCTTCCGCCGTCATGATCGGATCGTCCGGGCCGTGGCCGGGCACCTCTTCGTCGAGGGCGAGCTGGCCGACAGTCGGGATCGCGGGCGCGGTCTGCGCAGTTGCGGGGGCGGCTGGCAGCAACAGGCCAAGCGCCGTCGCGGCGAGCAGCAGCGTGGTCAATCGGTGTGTGAAACGTGGCATCGGGTCCTCCCTGGGTAGGCAATTGTGCGACCAGCCTCAGCCGGCGGTGGGGGGTTGTCCTTGACTTTTGTGAAGTCCGCCCCCGAACCCGGCGCACGAGCGCACCTGTGCGCCGCTTGACTTTTGTTAAGGACCGCCGCGGGGCCAGCCCCGATACCTGACCGAAGGTAAACTCCACACAGGGGGGCTCTCACATGAGTGAAGTCATGACGAAGAGCATGGCTCGCAACATCTTCTACGGCGGGTCACTGTTCTTCATTCTCATCTTCGTCGGCTTGTCGCTCCAGTCGAGCCGATACATCGTCAGGACGTCGACCAGCACGGCCGACCTCACCGACAGCGTGCGCGCGGGCAAGCACCTGTGGGAAAAACACGCCTGCATCAATTGCCACACCATCCTCGGGGAAGGGGCGTATTTCGCCCCCGAGCTTGGCAACGTGATGACCCGCTGGGGCGTCGAAGAGGGCGACCACGAGGGCGCCTTCGACGTGCTCAAGGGGTGGATGGACGCGATGCCCACCGGCATCGAGGGCCGCCGGCAGATGCCGAATTTCGGCCTGACCGACGACGAATACCGCTCTCTCGCGGATTTCCTGCTGTGGACCGACACGATCCGCACCCAGGACTGGCCGCCGAACGACGCCGGCTGAGGGGACACAAGCCATGAAATATCAAACTCAGAAAATCGCCTACTGGTACTTCCTGACCGCGATGGTCCTGTTCGCGGTGCAGGTGACGATGGGCCTCGTGCTCGGCTGGATCTACGTGAGCCCGAATTTCCTCGCCGAGATCCTGCCGTTCAACATCGCCCGGATGCTGCACACCAATTCGCTGGTCGTGTGGCTGCTCACCGGTTTCTTCGGCGCTGCCTATTATCTCGTGCCCGAGGAGAGCGAGCGCGAGATCCATTCGGCCACGCTCGCCTATCTGCAGCTCCTCATCCTCATCCTCGGCACCGCCGGCGTGGTGGTGACCTATCTCTTCAACCTGTTCGACGGCAGCTTTCTGTTCGGCAACGAGGGGCGCGAGTTCATCGAACAGCCGCGGTGGGTCAAGGCAGGGATCGTCGTCGCGGCGCTGATCTTCCTGTTCAACATCTCGATGACGGTGCTCAAGGGCCGCAAGACCGCGATCACCAACATCCTGTTGCTCGGGCTCTGGGGGCTCTCGCTCCTGTTCCTCTTCGCTTTCTACAACCCCGGCAACCTCGCGCTCGACAAGCAATACTGGTGGTACATCGTCCACCTCTGGGTCGAAGGCACCTGGGAGCTGGTGATGGCGGCGATCCTCGGCTTCCTGATGCTGAAGCTCACCGGGGTCGACCGCGAGATCGTCGAGAAATGGCTCTACGTCATCGTCGCGACGGCGCTGTTCTCGGGCATCCTCGGCACCGGGCATCATTATTACTGGATCGGCACGCCAGGCTACTGGCAGTGGATCGGCTCGGTGTTCTCGTCGCTCGAAGTGGTGCCGTTCTTCGGCATGATGGCCTTCGCCTTCGTGATGGTCTGGAAAGGCCGGCGCGATCACCCGAACAAGGCCGCCCTCCTCTGGGCGTTGGGCACGGCCACGCTCGCCTTCTTCGGCGCCGGCGTCTGGGGCTTCCTGCATACCCTGCACGGGATCAACTACTACACCCACGGCACCCAGATCACCGCGGCCCACGGCCACCTGGCCTTCTTCGGCGCCTATGTGTCGCTGAACCTCGCGATCATCAGCTACGCGATGCCGGTGCTGAAGGGGCGTGATCCCTACAACCAGGTGCTCAACATGGCTTCGTTCTGGCTGATGTCGGGGGGCATGGTGTTCATGACCTTCACGCTCACCTTTGCAGGCACGGTGCAGACGCATCTGCAGCGGGTGAACGGCGAATATTTCATGGATGTGCAGGATCAGCTCTGGATCTTCTTCGTCATGCGCTTCGGCTCCGGCGTGGCGGTTGTGCTGGGCGTCCTCCTGTTCCTCTATGCGATCCTGGCGCCGCGCCGCGAGGTGATCGCGCCCGGGCCGATCAACGAGCCGGCGGAATGAGGCCCGCCGTAAATGGGACCCTGACCACGAGGGGGGCGGCGGCCGCCCCCTTCTATCTGCCCCAGGGCGACGAGATCTCCGTCTTCGAGGCCGCGGCCGCCCACGACCTGCCGGTGCTGCTCAAAGGGCCGACCGGGGTCGGCAAGACCCGTTTCGTCGCCCATATGGCGGCAAGGCTCGGCCGGCGGCTCTACACCGTCGCCTGCCATGACGATCTCTCCGCCGCCGATCTCGTCGGGCGTTACCTGCTCAAGGGGGGCGAGACGATCTGGGTCGACGGTCCGCTCACCCGCGCGGTGCGCGAGGGCGCGATCTGTTATCTCGACGAGGTGGTCGAGGCGCGCAAGGACGTGGCCGTGGTGCTGCACCCGCTCACCGACGACCGGCGCATCCTGCCGATCGACCGCACCGGCGAGGAGCTGGCCGCCGCGCCCGGCTTCATGCTGGTCGCGAGCTACAACCCGGGCTACCAGAACATCCTCAAGACCCTGAAGCCCTCGACCCGGCAGCGCTTTCTCGCGCTCGATTTCGACTTTCCGGCGCTCGATCACGAGGTTGCGGTCGTAGTGCGGGAAAGCGGGCTCGAAGAGGGCCGGGTGCGCCCGCTGGTGCGCCTCGCCGGCAAGCTGCGCGAGATGAAGGGGCAGGATATAGAGGAAGGCGTGTCGACCCGCCTCGTCGTCTACGCCGCCACGCTGATCGCGGGCGGCATGGGGGTGGAGCGCGCGGTGCGGGTCGCGATGATCGAGCCGCTCACGGACGAGCCGGACACCCGTACCGGGCTCCTCGACCTCGTAACCGCGATCTGGGGCTGAGCGGGTGAATCCGCTCGATATATTCGAGCCCGAAGAGGTCGTCGGCAAGGCCTGGCACCGCCTGGCCTCCCGCCTCGGCGCACCCGAGCGCCACGAAGACGCTGGTATCGAGCTAGAAGACGTCGCAGGTCGGCTCGCCGTGTTCTTCCGTGGCCTCGGTGGCGCTGGCGAGGTCGAGATCCGGCCGGTTGCGGACGAAAGCTCCGGCCACCGTCTCGGTTTTCTGAGGCGTCTCGGCACCGCGGCGGAGGTGGTGCCGCGCGCGAGTTTCGATGGCGCCGTGTTACGGCTGCCGGCGTGCCTCGCCGTCTTTCCTGCACGCGCGGCCAACGCGGCGCTCTATCTCTGGCTTGCTGCCCTCGCGGCCCATGCGCGGCCGCCCGACAGGACCGAAGACCCCCTCCAGCGCGACCTCGCGTGCCTCGATGCGACGCGGGAAATGATCGCCGCGACGCTGGCCGATGCTCCGGGTCTCGCCGGGCTCTGGGCCGACCTTTCAGCCGCGCATCTCGACATGCGGTCCCGGCCGTCCCTGCCCGAGGGCGAGGCGGCGGTGGAGGCGCTGGTGCGCCGCGCGCTCGGCGACCGCGCGCCCCTGCCCCCCCTCGCAGAGGTCTTCGCGGGGCTGATGCAGGGCGGCAACCTGGCTGCCGCCGAGGCCCCCCGCCGCTACCGCCCCTTCGCGCCCGTGCCGCTGTGGCCCGAGCTGCGTCCGCTGGTCCTGGGCGATGCCGGGGCGGTGGAAACCCGCGAGACCGACCAGCCGCCCGAACCGGCGGGCGATGCCGAGGGGCCCGCCCGCAGAGCGCGCCGCCACCGCACCGATCAGGCCGAGCGCAAGGACAGCTTCATCCTGCACAAGTTCGAAGCGATGCTGTCGGTTGCGCAATTCGTGAACCTCAACCGCCGGGTCGAGGACGACGACGAGGACAGCGCGAAGAAAGCGGCGGACGACGCCGACGAGATCGGTCTCGGACAGCTCGCCAAGGCGCCCGCCACCCGGCTCAGGCTGCATCTCGACCTGGCGCCGGAAGACGCCGACCGCGAAGCGCTTTCGGCCAGGCATGTCTACCCGGAATGGGACACGCGGAGAGGCGTCTACCTGCCCGATCACGCCCGGGTGCTGGCGGCCCCGGTCGCACCGGCGGCCGACCGGCCCCATGCCTTCGACCCGCGCGCCGAGGCCCGCATCCGGGCGGTGCGCCGCCAGTTCGAGGCGTTGCGCCCGGCGCTTGTCTCGACCGCCGGCCATCTCGACGGGGACGAACTCGATACCGAGCGCGCCGTGCGGGCGATGGCGGATTTCGCCGCCACCGGTGAGAGCGACGGGCGGGTCTGGCGCCAGTCCCACCCGCTCGCCCGTGACCTTGCCGTCTCGATCCTCCTCGACGTGTCGCGCTCCACCGAAGGCGCGGTGAGCTGCGCGCGCGGCATCTCTCGCCAGATCATCGAGATCGAGCGCGAGGCCCTGGCCGCCCTCGCCTGGGGGCTCGATGCCTGCGGCGACAGATTCGCGATCCACGGGTTTTCCTCGCTCCGGCGCGACCGGGTCTACCTGCACGAGGCGAAGCGGTTCGACGAACCGATGAGCCGCACGATCGAGGCCCGCATCGCCGCGCTGAAACCGGGATTCTACACGCGCCTCGGGGCCGCCATACGCCACGCCAGCGCGGGGCTCGTGCCCCAGTCCACCCACCGTCGGCTGCTGATCATCATCACGGACGGCAAACCCAACGATCTCGACCATTACGAAGGCCGGCACGGGATCGAGGACAGCCGGCGCGCGGTGCTCGAGGCGCGGCGCGCGGGGCATTCGGTGTTCGGCATCACCGTCGATCGGGAGGCAAGATCCTGGTTCGCCCGGATTTTCGGACAGGGGGGCTTTGCCGTCGTGCCGGAGCCCGACCGGCTCGCCCAGGCGCTGCCCCGGATCTACGCACAGATCGTGGGGCATTGATGTCCCCGCCGACAGAGACGACCACGCCGGCGCGCCGGCTGCTCGAAGCGCTGCCCGGCGATCTGATGATCTGGGTGCTGATCGTCTCCGAACTTCTGGTGTTCGGCGCCGGGCTGCTCGGGTTTCTCGGGGCGCGGATCGCGGACCCGGGCGGGTTTGCCGCGGCGGCGGCGCATCTGCACCCGGTGCGGGCCGGGATCGGAACCATGGTGCTGGTGAGTTCCGGTGCGCTCGCAGCAGCCGGGACGGAGAAGGGCGCGCGCTGGCTCCTCGGCGCGGCCGCGCTGGGAGGCGTCTTTCTCGCGCTCAAGTCGGTCGAGTGGTTCGACCTTGCCGGGGCCGGGATCGGCACCGAGACCCATGCCTTCTTCACCTTCTACTACCTGCTCACCGGCTTCCACGCGGCGCATGTCGCCGCCGGGATCGTCCTCCTCGCGCTGGTCGCCTGGCGCGCCCGCACCCGCGAGACCGAGGCGGCGGTCGCTTTCTGGCACATGGTCGATCTGGTCTGGGTGTTGCTCTACCCGGTGATCTACCTGGTCGCATCGACATGAGCCGGGTCCTGCGCGCCTGGGTCCTGCTTGTCTCGGCTTCGGCCGCGACCACGGGTTTTGCCCTGGCAGAGGCGCACGGCACCTGGGCCGCGATTGCCCTCCTGGCGCTCACGCTGTTGAAATCCCGGGTCATCCTCTCGGACTATCTGCGTCTCAGGCAGGTGCCGCCCGTCCGAAGCGGGTTCATGGCCGTGCTTGCACTATGGACCGCTGTCGCTCTCACGCTGTATGTCGCCGCTCAATCCTGATGCCAGGACATCGCCCGGTCGCGTTCGACGAAATCTTTCAGGCTTTCGACATTGTCGATCTCCGCGGAGGTCTGTTGCACCCGCACCCCCTGTTCGCGCAGCTTGGTGAACGCCCGGCTCAGGCTTTCGGGCTTCATCCCCAACCGGCCGGCGATCAGCACCTTGTCGTAGGGCAGTTGCACGGAACAGGCGCCGACGGGTGCCTGGGTGAGCTCAAGCAGAAACTCGGCCACCCTCTGCGGGCCGGTCCGGGCTTTCAACTGTTCGATCTGCGCGACGAAGCTGTGAAGGTGGGCGTAGGTTGCCGTGAGCATCGCGATGGCAACCTGCGGGTTTTCGTTGAGGTGCCTGAGCAATTCGCGCGCGTCGAGCCGCATCAGCGTGCCGTCGGTCACCGCTTCAGCGAACACCGGATAGGTGTCGCGGCGCAGGGCCACCGCCTCGCCGAAGCTGTGCCCCCGGGTAAAGACGCCGACAACGGCCTCGGTGCCGGAGGATGCGATCCGGTAGAGTTTCACCCATCCGTCGAGCACAACGTAGATCGCGTCGGCCGGATCGTCCTGGGCGAAGATCGTCGTGCCGCGGGCCACCTGGATGACTGCCGCGCGGTCGAGCAGGGAATCCACGACCGACTTTGGCGCGCTGACCAACAGCAGAGAATCCCGCGCGATGCGGTCGTATTCCGGCGTCAATTTTGAATTCACGTCATGCGTCCTTCGTACCAGGGCCTCGCTACAAGGCATGTTTCAACGGGACTCACTAGGTGATCGCAGACCCTGCCCCGAATGACAATGTCAGAGCGGGCGGACCGATGCGGGGGCCTCCCTGTCGTCTCTCCACGAACGACTGGCGGTTCATTCTCCCGTGCAGGTCCGCCGCATCGTGCCCTCATGTCGTGTGGTCATCGATCAGCGGGTTGGGTTTCGCGAAGCGCGCGAGATCGTCCCTGTCGGCAATCTCGATGCGATTGCCGTCGACGCTCACGCCATAGGGGTACAGCCCGCGGAACGCCCGGCTGAGGTTCTCCGGCGTCATGCCGAGAAACGAGGCCAGGCGGCGCTTTTCGACAGCGAGTTCAAAGACCGCGGCCCCGCCCGCGTGAGCTTGTTGGCGCAGGAGATAGTTTGCCAGACGTTCAAGCGAGGTCCGGAGCTTGAGGTCTTTTTGCAACTTGACCACGACCCGGTAGCTCCGCGCGAGTTCGGTCACGATGGCGCGGGCGAAATGGCTGTCTTTTGCGAACACGCTTCGCACGTCCCGGCTCGGCAGGAGCACGATCCGGCTCTTCTCGAGCGTCCGGGCCGACATGAGGTAGGGCGCATCCCGGATCGTGGCGGCCAGGATGAAGGTGGCGACCGGCTGCACCACCTGCATTGCGGTTTCGCGGCGGTTCCAGCGCGAGAACAGTTCGACCGACCCGCTCAGGACAACATGCAGAAAGTCGCTCGGGTCGCCTTCGGTGATGAGTTCGACCTGGGGCGGAAAATTCTGCACGTAGGAGGCGCGCATCAGGCGCTCGAAATGGGTGTCTTCCATGTCGGCGAACAGATCGAGTCGTCGCAATTCGGGATCGAAGGAGTCGGTCATGGCGCATCCGGCAAGCTGGTTGATAAATATCAAGCCATTCACGAGCCGATGTCAAACGCCTGGTTGACGCAGTGGCGCCCCCCGTTTGACACAGCGAAGGCCGCGGGTTGATGAATACCGGTAAGTCATTTGTTTCGCGAGAAAAAACCGGCATTTGCTTTGACTTCGGTGCAAGCGGTGCGGCAGGCTACCAGTCACGACCTTGCACAGATCGGCCAGCCAGACGCGGTCCATGACACGTGGCGACGCCCTCGAACGGCCGCGGTGGCCTTTCGGACGTCTTTCGGTGGCGCGACCGGGCCGGGACGCAACCGCCTGGGGCAGGCAACCCCGTTCGACGCGCGAAAAGGAGAGAAACCATGCGCACCAGACCCGACGTGATCGAAACCATCGCGCTGCCGTCGAGCCGGGTCGCCGTCGATGAAGCCGGTTACCTCGTCGATCCCGATGATTGGTCGCGTGAGTTTGCACAGGCCGTTGCGGTCCAGGAGGGAATAGTCCCGGATAGCCTGCACTGGCAGGTCATCGCGTTCATGCGCGCCTATCTGGACGACCACGGCATCATGCCCGATGCGCGTTTTGTCATGCGGTTTCTGGGCGGTGAACTGAACCTCGACAAAGAGGGCGCCAAGCACAAACTCTTCGAGCTGTTTCCCTATGGCTATGTCAGACAGGCCTGCAAAATGGCCGGCATGCGTCAGCCGCGCGCCTGGAGCACAGGTTAGGCGCGCGGGGCAAGGTCGCCTTTGAGCGCCCGCAACTGGTGCCGCCTGGTATCGTGGCGAGCACGATCGCGAAACGGAAGCGCCGCCGGGGCCCGCTCGCAGCCGGTCTCGGCCAGAGCTTGCCGCAGGTTCAGTTCGAGCTCGTGCGGGCGCGTGAATTTGCAGGCGCCATAGCGGCTCCAGCAGCCATGGCAGGGATCGGCGAGCTGGGTGAGATCGGCGCGGTATTCGTCCGCGCCGTAGCTGTCGGAGAGCGGACCGAGCGCCCCCATGTGCATGTCACGGAAAGGGCGGGTACGGCGCGAGTTGCCGTTGCGGTAGGGCCTGGGCGCGGTTTCGAGGGCAAACACCCGGACCCCGGTCTCGGCGGCCGTCATCGCCCACCACCTGACCCGGATCGTGCTGGTCATCATCGGGGCGCCGTTGGTTGCGGGGCTTATCCGGCGCGCCAGACCTCCGGGTTGATCATGTGGACAGGCGCCCCGGCGGCATAGGCGTTCACCTGGTCGAAAATGTCGGCAAACTGGGTCTCGAACTCGTCCTCGGTGACGAACCCGATATGCGGCGTGGCGATCAGATTGGGGTGCGCGAGGAGCGGGTCGGCGGGATCGGTGAGCGGTTCGGTGTCGAAGACGTCGATCGCGGCCTTGCCGGGACGGCCGGTGTCGAGCGCAGCGAGCAGCGCCCCGGGGGCGATCAGCCCGGCGCGCGAGGTGTTGACGAACAGGG
>JAGRMP010000161.1 GCA_020441225.1 Maritimibacter sp.
GGACGGCCACGATGGACGGCCACGACGGGCGGCCGCGGGAGGCGGTCCGGCCGGGCGGGGCATTCAGAACAATTCGACCGGGTTTGCCGGGATTCGGTCGGCTATCGGCGCGACCGCGACCTCTTCCTCGACGAGTTTCATCCGCGCACGCCCCGTGCCGGGCCAGAACTCCACCCGGCGGGCGCGCTGGCCGCCAAGATCGCCGCCGATATGCGCGATCCCCTCGGTGGCGAGGTAATCCACCACGAAGCGGCCGTTTCGCGCGCCTTCGTCCGAGAGCCCGTGCAGCATCTTGGCGCCGCCGAACACCTTTGCCTGCAGCCGGCGGCGGTCGGCGCCGCGCCTGAGAAGACCGTTGATCAAGAGCTCCATCCCGTTGACGCCATGGCCGAAGACCTGAGCGGCATTGGCGTTGTCATCTATGAACAGCACGTGGTTCATGCCGCCGATCTTTCTTTCGGTGTCCCAGATGCAGGCGCTCACGCAGGAGCCGAGCAGCGTCGAGATGACGGCGTCGTCGCCGCCGTCGATGGCGTACTCGCCCTGGCCGATATAGGTCCGGCTGCGAGCGGCCGGCACGGCGCCGGCGACGCGGGGCGTGACCGGGCCCCTCATCGCGCCGCCAGTTCCAGCAACCGCGCCCCGATCCGCTCGAGCGGCACCTGTTCCGCGACCGCGCCGAGGTCATATGCGACCCGGGGCATGCCGTAGACGACGCAGCTTGCCGCGTCCTGCCCGATACAGACCGCGCCCGCGCGCCGCAGATTCAGCATTTCCGCCGCGCCGTCCCGGCCCATGCCGGTGAGGATCGCCGCGATCGTCTTGCGCGCGAGCGGTACCGCCGAGCCGAACATCTCGTCGACCGACGGGCGATGCCCCGAGCGCTTCGGTCCCGGCGCGACCTGGATGGTCACGCCGTCGGGCGCGATCCGCAGATGGGTGTCGTCGCCCGGTGCGATCAGGATGCAGCCGGGCGCCGGCCGGTCGCCGTCGGCGGCGATCCGCACCGTCGGCGCGACCGTTGCGTTCAGCCGGGCGGCGAAGCTTCGCAGGAATTGCGCCGGCATGTGTTGGGTGATCAGCGTCGGCGGGCCGTCGGCGGGAAAGTTGCGCAGGACCGTCTCCAGAGCTTCGACCCCGCCGGTCGAGGACCCGATCAACACCCACCGACCGTTCCATCGCCACCCGGAGGCAGTGGCGGCCGGGGCGGCGACAGGCGCGCGCGGCGGCCGCCGCACCTGGGCATCGGCCGCGACCAGGAGCATCTCGGTCAGATGCGCAAAGGTCTCAACGGCCGCACCGAACCGCGGTTTCTCGAGGCAATCGACCGCTCCCAGGGACAGCGCTTTGATGGAGGCGTCGGTGCCGGCGCCGGTCAGGGTCGAGAACATGATCACCGGCATCGGATGGCCGCGCATGAGGCGCTCGAGAAACTCGATCCCGGACATGCCCGGCATTTCGACATCGAGGGTCATGACGTCGGGCTGAAGCGCTTTCACCGCGTCGCGGGCCTCGCGCGCATTGCCGGCCTCGCCAATCACCTCGATCTGCGGGTGCGGGGCGAGGCCGGCGCGGATCAGCTTCCGCATGGTCGGCGAATCATCGACGATCAGCACCCGGACCCGCCGGTCGCGACGGTGATGGCGAT
Organism: Maritimibacter sp.; assembly: GCA_020441225.1. The sequence goes on from JAGRMP010000161.1 coordinate 1,649, forward strand.
CGTTCATGGTCGGCCTTTCCCTTCGTGGCATGCCCACGGCGGTCTCAGAAATCGTCCCAGCCGTCATCGGTACTCTCCGTCTGCGCCGGGGTCGCCGGGGCCGCCCTCGCTTCCACCACGGCGGGCGCCTTCACACTCGGCTCGGGCCGGGACCGCCGGGTTGCGAAACCCGGGCTGACGACGTTGTCGGCCGGCGCCGGACCGGCTTCCGTCCGGAAACGGCCGGTCGTGGTCGTCAGCGTCTCGACTTCCCGCCGCAGGGCGTGACTGGCTGCCGTGGTTTGCTCGAACATCGCGGCATTTTGCTGGGTCACCTGGTCGAGCTGGTTCAGCGCGGTGTTGATCTCGGCAAGGCCGCCGCTCTGCTCCTGTGAGGACAGCGCAATCTTGGAGACGGTCTGGCTGATCTTCTGAACCGAATCGACAATTCCGGCGAGCGCCTTGCCGGCCTGGTCGACCAGATCGACACCGCGCCGGACCTGTCCGCCGGAGGCCGTGATCAAAGCGTTGATCTCCTTGGCCGCCTCCGACGAGCGCTGCGCGAGCGCCCGCACTTCGGAGGCGACGACGGCGAAGCCGCGGCCCGCTTCGCCCGCCCGCGCGGCTTCGACACCGGCGTTCAGCGCAAGCAGGTTGGTCTGGAAGGCGATGTCGTCGATCACGCCTGTGATCTTGGAAATCTGCTGCGAAGACTGTTCGATTTCGCTCATCGCGCCGACGGCTTCGCGCACCACCGAACCGGAAGCTTCGGCCTCTTTACGGGTGGCGTCGACCAGCGCGTTGGCACGGGCGGCCCCCTCGGCCGAAGACCGCACCGAGTCGGTCAACTGGTCGAGGGCCGCGGCCGTCTGTTCGAGGGTCGCCGCCTGGCGCTCGGTGCGGCTCGAAAGATCGTCCGCGGCGTTCGAAATCTCGCTCGCCTCGCCACGGATCAGCTCGGCGTTCTCGATCACCGCGCGCAGGGCCTGCTGCAAGCGTCCGACGGCGTCGTTGAAATCGATCCGCAGCCGGTCGTAATCGTCGGAGAATGCGGCCTCGATCCGGGCGGTCAGGTCGCCGTCGGCGAGGGTCGCAAGCGACGTGCGCAGGGTTTCGACCACCGCTTCCTGCGCGGCCTGAAACCGGACGCGCTGCTCTTCGGCAAGGCTCAGTTGCGCCTGCGCCTCGGAGACATCCTGACCGATCAGGACGATCCTGAGCAATTGCCCCTTGGTGTCGCGCACCGGCGCAAATCCCCCTTCGATCATCGCAATCGTACCGTCGGCACGGTGCAGTCGGAACAATCCATACACCGGCTTGCCGGCATTGATCTGGTCGAACACCGTTCCATGGGCGGTCGCGAGCTCGGTATCGAAATCAAAGAGCTTTTCGCCCGTCTGGCCCAGAAGCGCCGTGACGTCGCGACCGGCGGCCTGTGCGAACAGCCGGTTGCCTTCAAGGAGCGTTCCGTCGGTCGAAAACTCCGCCTGGACCTGATTCTCTTCGATCGAATTCAGGATCGCCGCACTCATGAACTCCTCGGTCACGTCGCCCCATTCGACGACGAAGCCGTCGAGATCGCCGGTTTCGTTCTCGACCCGGCTGATCGTGAGCCGGAATCGCGCCGAACCGACCGCGATCTCGGTCCGGTACGGGAGTTTCGACGGGTCGAAAAGGATGCCGCGCACGCGGTCGTTGAGAAGACCGTTGTGAAAGACGTCGATCCCCTTGCCGACGATGTCCCGGGGGTCGAAATCGGTGGCGCTGGCCCGGAAATCGGTCCTGTGCCGGTCCAGGATCTCGCGCACCCTGTCGTTCGCGGAAATGATCCGCAGATCGCTGTCGACCATCATGACCGCGGCCGACGATGCTTCGAAGGCCTTGCCGCGGAACCGGTTTTCGCGCGCCCTTTGGAACGCGAGCGCCAGCTCGTTGCGCAGGTCGAAAACCGCTCTGCCGATCTCGCCGAGCTCGTCGCCGCGGTCGGCGGCGGGGACCTCGACCTCGTAATCCTGCCGCGACATCCGGTGGAGAACGGCGGACAGCTCGGCGATCGGCGACACGATCATGCGGCGGGTGGCGAAGCTCATCCCGATCACCGCAAGGATGACGATCGCGAGGCCGAGCTGGACGTTGTTCAGGGCCGCACGGCGTTGTTGCGCATGCGCGTGTGCCGCGGACCAGGCGCTGGCAATGGCCCCGGTGGGCTTGTTGGAGATGGGGTTCATCACCGGTGTGGCGACCATCATGCCATCCGCCGACGTGACCGTCTGCTGTTCGGCGATGGCGCGGGCGGCCAGCGCCTGCAACGGGTCCAGCAGCTCGGGTGCCGCGCCGCCCGCGGCCAGAACCTCGTTCTGCCTGGAGAAGACGGCGGCGAAGCGGGTCTCGGTGTTTTCGGGCTCGATAAAGGGTGCGAGCGTGTCTTCCAGTCGCGCGCTGGCCCTGATCTGGACATCCTGGGCCGAGGTGGCGGCGATCAGCGCATTGGTCCTGAGGGCGGCACCGGCGAGCTGGTCCTGAATGAGGTCGCGGTTGCTGCGGACGATGTTCCACGCCAAGAGGCTGGCAACGATCAGCCCGGTGACCAGGAGAATGCCGCCGATCTTCACCAGGATCGAATTGAACCTGACACGCGGCTGGTGGGATCTATCGGTTTCGGTCATCTGTAGTGCCTTTTGGTCGATGCGCGGGGCGCCCGCCGGGCGCACGCGGCCCAATGGGTGGTCCGACGAATGGTCGCGGCAATCTAGGCCCGCGCGGGTTGCCGCCCGGTTAACGCGGCCGATGAAACTGCCCGTGGACGGGGGCAGGGCGCGAAACACCGCCCCCGTTGGCGGCGGCTCGGTTCCGGTCCATTCTTTCGGACCGCTCGAAAGGGCAGGCCCGAGACCGGCGGCCGGAGCGGAGGCGCCCGCGAAACCCGGTGAACTGTCCATGGCAAACACCATCTACGGGTGGGCTGCCGGGCCGGGTCCCGCGCGCACAGGGCGCCGGCCATACCTGTCGGGAGCCGCCGATGCCGCCGCCGGCGGAGCGACCGGGCGCGGCTGGCGCGCGCCTTTGCGAACCGTGGGACCCTGCGCGGCGATATGCGCTATCCCGGGGGTGCGCCCGGGCGTGCGCGGCGCCCGAGCGGCAGGACCGCGCTAAAGCCAGGTGACATCCGATGCGGCTTCGGCGCGCGGATCTTCGGCCAGGGCTTCGGACAGGCCCAGGCGTTGCCGGAGACTTTCCAGCCGGATGGCGGCGCCGATCTCGGCCTTGCGGACCGGCGCGCCCCGGGTGTGGCCGCCGGCCACCATCAGGATGTCCGCGATGTCGGCGAGGGTCTGCTGAATGCGGTCGACATCCTGCAGCATGTGGATCTCGGCGCCGAGATCGGGATGGTCGACCAGGTCGAGCATCGCCGAGATCGACCACTGGATCGATCCGCATTGCTCGGCCAGCCGGGACGATTCCTTCGACAGCTCGATCAGGACCGCGTCGAGACCGACGAGCTCCCGTTCCGTCCCCGTGCCCTCCCCGGGCTGGATCTGCGCAGACATCGGATCCCCCTCACAAACGGCCGGTGATGGCTTCGATCGCATGCACCAGGTCTTTCGGCTGGAACGGTTTCGGCAGAAAGTTGTTCATACCGAGCTTCTTTCCGGTCTCGATGATCTGCCGATCCGCCTTGCCGGTGATCAGAAGGAAGCCGACCTTGCTGGTTTTCGGATTGGTCCGCAGCGCGTGGAGCAGTTGAAGACCGTTCATTCCGGGCATGTTCATGTCGGATATCACCAGGTGCACCGGCCAGGACGCGATCCGTTGCAACGCGCTCATGCCGTCGGCGGCGCTTTCGACCTGGCTGATGCCGAATTCGTCAAGGGCCTGGGTGATGAGGCCGCGGCTCGTCGACATGTCATCGACGACGATGATCCGCAGTTGGTCCCTTAAAGACATCGGTCAAACCCTTTCTTGCGAGTTGGCAGCCGCCGGCGGCGGGCTGGCTGCGCCGTCTGCGCGTTGATAGGCCGTGGTGCCACGCCCGTTGAAACGGGACTGGACCCGGCTCGACAACCGCTCGGAATGGCCGATGAACAACCAGCCGTCGGGCGCGAGCTGACCGCAGAAACGGCCCCACAGGCGGTCCTGGGTCGGGGCGTCGAAATAGATCACGACGTTGCGGCAGAAAATCACGTCGAACTGACCGCGCATCGGCCAGACGTCGAGAAGGTTGAGCATCCTGAACTGGACCGCATCGCGCAGCTCCGTCCTGGCGCGCCAGCCGGGCTCGCCCTCGCCGGGCACGGCGTCGAAGAACCGGTTTCGGTACCCGTCGGGGAGGCCGGACAACATGGTCTGAGGATAGATCCCGGCGCGGGCGTGCTGGATCACGTTCGGATCGATATCGGTGGCGAGCACGCGGACATCGCGGTCGAAAGGCATGCCGGCCTCGATCATCGTCATCGCGATGGAAAAGGGTTCCTGACCGTTGGAACAACCGGCCGACCAGATCCTCACCCGTCCGCCGGCGCGGGCCCGCGCCACCAAGGGCGGCAGGACCGTTTCTCGTAGAAGCTTGAAATGGTGCGACTCGCGGAAGAAATTCGAGACGTTGGTGGTCAGCGCGGAGATCAGCAGGCCGATCTCCGCGGCCCCCTCCGGGCTGTCGAGAAAATCGCAATAGGCCGTGAACCCGGGCATGTTCAGAGCCCGCAGACGCCGGGCAAGCCGGGTGCGCACCATGGCTGCCTTGCCGGTGCCGATCGCCAGACCGGCCGCCTTGTAGGCGATGGCGGCGATCCGGTCGAAATCCGCCGGCGCCAGCTCCGGCCCGCTGAGCCCGCTGCCCTGCCGGGCGGGCGGCACCGCTGGGCGCCCGTCGTCCGAGCCGAGCCCCGACGGCTGCTGCACGGATGCGTTCATGCCGCATCCTCATTGGGCGGCGGCAGGACCGCGTCGAGGTCGAGCACGCGGATCATCCGGTTTTCCACGATCATCAGCGCCGAGATGAAGCTGCGTTCATTGTTCGCCTTGAGGTCGGGCGGGGGTTGCAGGTCGTCCTCGGGAACGGCCAGGATGTCGGAAACCGCATCGACCATGAGCCCCATCGTCCGGTCGCCATCGGCGACAACGATGATCACGTTGCGGTCGTGGTCGATCTCGGCCTCGAGGTCGAGCCGGTTCGCGAGATCCATGATCGGCAGGACCGTGCCGCGCAGGTTGATGACCCCGCGCATGAACCGCGGCGCGTGCGGCAGCGGCGTCGCGCGGGTGCCGCCGCGGATTTCGCGCACCGACATGATGTCGATGCAGTAGTCCTGTCCGCCGACGAGGAAAGACAGAAGTTCGCGCAGGTTGCCGTCCTTGGCCTTGTCGGCCGGTTTCGACGAATAGGTCATGCCTGGACCCCTTTGGCTTGTTCAGGTTGAAGCGACATCGCGGTGGGGGCCGCGCGGTTCCGGGTCTGGCCGCTGGCCATGGCCACGAGATCGAGGGGATCGAGGATCAGCGCGATCTGCCCGTCGCCGAGGATGGTCGCGGCCGCAATGCCGGGCACCCTGCCGTAGCTGTCCTGCAGGCCCTTGATGACGACCTGGCGCTGGTCCTCGATCGAATCGACCGCGATCGCCGCGGCCGCGCCGTCTTCCTGGCCGATGAGCAGGACGACGCCGCCCGAATAGCTGCCGAGCGGTTCGCGGTACCCCAGCTCGGCGCCAAGGTCGAGGAGCGGCACGAACTGGTCGCGGATGTTGATCACATGGGTGTCGGGACCCAGCGCCCGGATATCGCCTTCACTGAGCGCGAGCGTTTCCAGAATGGTGTTGAGCGGCACCACGAGGGTTTCGCCGGCAACCCGCACCACCATACCGTCGAGCACCGCGAGGGTCAGCGGCAGCGAGATCGAAAAGGTGCTGCCCTTGCCGCGCTCGGAGGTGATCGAGATCCGCCCGCCGAGCGCCTGGATCGCAGACCGGACCACATCCATGCCGACGCCGCGGCCGGACAGGTTGGAGATCGCCTTCGCGGTCGACAGGCCGGGGGCGAACAGGAGGTTGTCGATCTCGGTATCGGTCAGTTGCGCGTCGGCCGGCACGAGACCGTTCTCGACTGCCTTGGCGAAGACCCGTTCCCGGTCGATCCCGTCGCCGTCGTCGCCGACCTCGATCACGATCCGGCCGGAGCGGTGCATGGCGGAGAGGGTTATGTTGCCCTGGCGCGGCTTGCCGGCGGCTTCGCGGGCATCGTTCGCTTCGAGCCCGTGATCGACCGCGTTGCGGATCATGTGGGTCAGCGGATCGGCAAGCCGTTCGATCACCGTCTTGTCGACCTCGGTATGCTCGCCTTCCACCTTCAGCCGGACTTCCTTGCCAATCGCGGCGGAGGCTTCGCGCACGATGCGGCTCATCCGCTGGAACAGCGATTTGACCGGCTGGGCCCGGATCATCATCACGCTTTCCTGGATGTCGCGGGTGAGCTGGAGGAATTCTTCGAGACCGGTGCGCACCGGTGAGTTGGGCGGCAGACCTGCGGCCTCGACGGATTGGGTGAGCATGGCCTGGTTGATGACGATCTCGCCGACCAGATTGACCAGCCGGTCGATACGTTCCAGATCCACGCGCACGGTCGCGCGCGGAGTGGCGGGCGCCGGGCCGGGGCGGGTTGCGGCTGTCGGAGCGTCGGCGGCCGGGGCGTCGGGGGCCGGGTCGGGAGCGGTGGCAGTCGGCGCATCGGATCCGGGCGACCCGTCGGGCAGGCGCACGGCCGGGTCGCGCGGCGCCGGCTCGGGTCGGAGCACCGCAGGCGCGCTGTCGTCCGTCCCGTCGGTGAGCGCGGCGAGGTCTGCGAGGTCGATGCCGACGAGGTCCGCGGCGCCGGGATCGCTGCCGGTCGTGTGTCCGTCGGGGGGCTGAATGTCGAGCTCGCACAGACCTTCAACGAAGTCGAACACCTCCCGGATGGCGGTTTCGGGCTCGGATGAGTTGAGTGTCAGCTCCCAGCCGATATGGCTTTGCTCGCAATCGAGACTGTCGATCCCGGGCAGGTCCTCGTCGCGGCAGCGCACCTCGAGCGGTCCGATGTCGCGCAGGGCGCGGAACAGGAACAGCGGCTCGCTGCCGTTCGCGTAGAGCACCGCCTCGGGTTTGAACCGGATGGTGTAGACGGGCGCGTCGGGTTCCGCGTCGGCTTCGGTGTCGGGCGCGGTGTCCTCGGGGCCGAAACCGGAAAGACCGAAGCTGCCCAAATCCAGATCATCCGCAGCGGCCGATCCGGTCTCCGCCCCATCTCCGCCCAGATCCAGATCGAAGGACAGGGGCGCGGGTTGAAAGTCGATCTCGGCTTCGGCGGTGTCGTCGCCGTCCTGCGCAGGTACGATGCTGTCCAGCTCGGCCAGGACGGGCGCGTATTTGGCGTCGTCATGCTCGAGCCCGTCGCGGCACTCGCGCACCAGGTCCCCAAGGATGTCGGAGCCGTGGAAGAACAGCTTCAGGACCTGGCCCTCGGGCGCGAGGCGTCCTGCGCGCACCTCGTCGAGCGCGGTTTCGAATTTATGCGCGAAGGCGACCAGGGTATCGAGACCGAAAGCCCCGGCGCCACCCTTGATCGAGTGAACCGAGCGGAACACCATGTTGACGGTCTCGTCGTCCGAGACGCCGTCGTCGATCGCTTGCAGACCGTCTTGAAGCGCTTCGAGCAGTTCTTCGCATTCGACGAAGAACGAGGCCCGGATTTCAGCCATAGGATCGGACATCGGTTACCCCGCAACCATTCTGAGTGCCTTGACCAGTTTTTCCGGGTCGAACGGTTTGACGATCCAGCCCGTGGCGCCGGCCGCACGGGCGCGGTTCTTCATTTCCGCGGCGCTTTCGGTCGTCAGCACCAGGATCGGAATCGCCCGGTAGGCGTCCTGCGCGCGTACGGCGTCGATGAACCCGAAGCCGTCCATGCGCGGCATGTTGATATCTGTGATGATCGCGTCTGGCGGGTCGATTTCACCCAGCACTTCGAGACCGTGCACGCCGTCCTCGGCGAGATGTGTCGCGAAGCCGGCACCGGTGAGGGTCAGACGCACCATGTCCCGCATGGTCCGGCTGTCATCAACGGCAAGGATCTGCAAAGCCATCACGCGGGCTCCCATCTGGTTATTGTCTCGGGGGTGAAGCCCAACAGGACCATCTGGTCCGCGAGGTCGTTCGAAGCGCCGACGAACGCGAGGACATGCCCGTCCTCCGCCCAGCTGCGTGCAGCCGAACGGATGAGCTGCAGCCCGATTGCGCCGAGATGCTCGACCTTGCCCGCATCGAGCGCGAGCCCGTGACCGCGTTGGGCGAGGATCTCGTTTTTCAGCGGCTCGGCGGATTTGAGGTCGAGCCGCGCCGGCAGTTCCAAGGTCGCAAGCTCCACACCGTCGGGGGCAGAGAACACAAGGTCGGCGGACCCGGGGTCGGGGGCTTCGAGGCCGGGAGACTCGAGGCCGGGGAAAGCTTGTTCGGGGGAAGCCAGGTCTGAAGAGACAGCTCCCGGGGAGGGCCGTGTCATGCCACCTCCCGTTTCGTAAGGAATCGCATCTCGATCACGCCAAACACTCTCGTTTCGTTCTGCCCGACCGGCATACCGCACGGACCGTTAAGATAGCGTTTCTGCCGATCCGATTACCGCAGGCCCCCTTGCCCCCCGCGCGACAGGGTGTCCGGAACCGGACCGGTCGCGGCGGCGGCAGAACAGGACGCCGCGGGGCCTTGAGAGCGGCCGCGGCGTTTTCGCGAGGGGGGAGAGCGTGGGGGGGCGGGGGGCGTCGGCGCCGGTCAGAGATCGTCGAGGGCGCGGGAGGCGTCGCGGAGCTGGTCCCCGACCGCGAAGATTTCTTTCGGCATCGGGTGGCTGATGAACAGGATCGGGCTGGCGGTCATCCCGTAGGCGCCCGAGCCATGGACCGCGATCACATCGCCCGCCTTGAGCTCGGGCATCATCACGCCGACGGCGATCTTGTCGAGCGGTGTGCAGAGCGGCCCGGACAGGTTGACCTTGGCGACCGGATCGCCGCCGCCCACCTTGTGCATGCGGTAATTGCGGTGGATCACCATGCCGAAATTGCCGGACGCGGGCAGGTGGTGGTTCATGCCGCCGTCGCACAGCCCGTAGGTGGCGCCGCGAGAGTGCTTCACCGTCGTCACCCGGGTGAGATAATACCCTGCCTCGCCAACGAGGTAGCGGCCGAGTTCAAGCACCAGATCGGTCGCGGCGAACCGCGCCTCGGCGCGGAGCGCGTCGAGATCGGCGGCGATGTCCCCGGCGACCGCGGCGAGGTCGAGGGCCACGTCGGTTTCGAAATAGGGCACGCCGAGCCCGGCGCCGAACACCAGCCGTTCCGGCGCGAGGTCGTGGCGGGCACAGACGTCGCGGAAGATGGCAATGAACGTGCGGTAGTTTTCGCAGATCGCTTCAGGCAGGAGGCTCTGGGTGCCGGAATAGATGTGCAGCCCGACCAGATCGAGATTCGCGAGCCCGAGGATAAGGGGCATCGCCTCGTGGATCTGCTCGTAGTCGATGCCGAAAGGGCTCGGGCGGCCCGCCATATGGTCGCCGAAACCCTTGGGGACCCTGTCGGGGCCGATCCGGACCATGATCCGCTGTCTCCGGTCGAGGCGGCGTGCGATCCGGTCGGCGCGGACCGCTTCATCGACGCTTTCGACGATCAACTCGCCGACGCCGCCGGCGATGGCCTCTTCGAGCTCGGCGTCGCGTTTGGCGGGGCCGGTGAAGCTCATGCGCTCCGGCGCCCAGCCGGCCCGGGTCCCGAGGCGCATTTCGCCGATCGAGGAAATGTCGAGGTTGTCCACGCGCGATTCGAGAAAGCCGAGGAGCGTCGGGTTCGGGTTCGACTTGGCCGCGTAGCTCAGCGAGAATCGCCCGTCGAAGGCGGTGGTGAGCTCCGCCACCCGGGTCTCGATCCGGTCGCCGAGAAAGACATAGGCCGGCGTGCCGTATTCCTCGGCCACGCGCGCGAGCAGCGGATCGATCGCGGCGCCGTCGGGCATGTCAGCTGACGCTTCGGGCGTAGGCGACAATCGCGCCGGGCGTGTCGAAGTTTTCCAAAGTCACATCCGCGGCGGGGACCCGGGTGCCGGTCTTTTCCTCGAAGAACATGATGAGTTCCTGCATCAGCACGCTGTCGAGCAGCCCGGAGGTGAAAAGCGCGGTGTCTCCGTGCAGCTCCGCGTCGGTGTCGAGGGCATTGTCGAGAAAGGCAGTCAGGTCTTCTAGGGTCAGGGGCATTGTCGATACCTTGGCTTTGCGCGCGGTCTATTGGCTCGAACTTCACGTGCCGCACGGCAGCATGCTCGGTTTTACGAGGCAGAGTATGGCGATAGTAAGGTGTCCTGTAGACGATTGGACGCCGCCGGGCGGGAGTGTTGCGCCGCTGCCGCGAAACCGGCCCGGGCGGGATCGTTAACCGCTGTTCCCGGCCCGCGCAAGGCGGCGACGCCGCGCCGGTCAGCCCCGTTTCGCCGCCTCCGCCGCCTTGTCGCTGACCTTGGCGGCCATCGCCGTGAGGCTCGGAAAGTAGCGCGATTGCGGCGACTGGACGATGGTATCGGGGGGCACGTTCCTGGTCACCACCGCGTTCGCCCCGATTCGGGCGCGGTCGCCGATCGTCACATCGCCGATGATCGCGGCACCGACGCCGATGAAGACGTCGTCCCCGATGGTCGCAACGCCGCTCCACATGTTCTGCCCGATCGTCACCCCGTGCATGATCCCGCAGCGGTCGCCGATGACGACATCCGGGTGGATGGTGATATAGGCGTAGCCGTGGATCAGATGCAGACCCTCGCCGATCCGAACGGTGGCGGGGATATCGATCTTGATGATGTTCTTCACGTAGGAATTCAGCACCCGGTAGATCAGTGAGAAAGCACCGCGCGCGATCCGCGACTTGCGGTTCAGGGCCCAGCGGCCGAACCGGTAGACGGTCAGTGCGACAAAGGACGCGCCCTCTCCGCGGTGGCGGGCGTAATCCTCGCGTATCGTGCGAAATGCCATCCGAACCTCGGGAATTATGACTGGAAACCGGTGTGCACTGGCGTCTGTTTAGCCGACCGGTCCGGGAAGGCCAACGGGTTTTCGGGACCGGTCGGGCACGGTCTGAGCAGAGGGACGGTGGTGGTGGTCCCGGTTCAGAGCGCCTGCACCGCGCCCCAGGCCGATGCGATTGCGAGCCCGGCGCCGGAGCGTGAGCGTACCCAATCCTGGTCGGCGAGGATCGCGCCGGCAGCGTGCAGCCTGGGCTCGACCGGCTTGCCCGCGGCATCGACCGGGCGAAACCGTGCGTCGACCGGCACGCCGGCGCGGTTCAGCGCGTGGCCCTCGGGGGCGAGATAGGCGTCGTTGAACCAGCGGTCGCGGGCCGCCGGTTGGCGGAGCGGCAGGTCCAGGAGCTTTTCGAACACGCGGGTCCGGGTCGAGCCGAGGCCGCCCGAGAGGAACCGTCCGGTGGCGAGCAACACGGATTGGGCGTGGATTTCGAGCTCTTCCATCGCGCCCGAGAGGCCGACGGTGACGCCGTCGGCGCCGAAGGCGACGGTCGAGACCTTGAGGTTCGGTTCCAGCTTCACGCCGAGCTCGGGCAGGCGGCGTTCGAACATCTCGCGCAGGCGGATGCCGGGCACGCCGGGCGGGATCGTCGGGATTTCGAACAGGGTCACGCCGAGCCGGTCTTCGAGATCGGCGCGCACCGCGTCGGGCTTGTGGACGCCGAGGATCGCGGGCAGGCCGACGTATTTCACCGTACCGATCATCGGCTTGAGGCGGGCTGCGAGCTGTTCGCGGGTCTTGCGGGTTTCGAGTGCCCGGGCCATGACCTCGGGGAAGACCTGCTTGCCCTCCATCTCGGGAAAGGCGAGGCGCGCGGTGGCGAGGCCGGGCCATTCGGCGGCGATATTGGTGGCGAATTCCCTGGCGGAAAAGCCCTGGAGCCCGTCGAAATCGACGATCAGGGCCGGGGCTTTCTCGGCCAGTGCGGCGACGCCGGGGCGCATGGTCTCGGGCACCGAGAGCGTCTGCTTGGTCACGCCGTAGGGCAGGAGCGCGGTGAGGTTTTCGTCCCCCGGGGCGGTGTAGCCGAGGCGCCCCGCGTTGAGTTCGGCAACGAAGGTGTCGAGCGCGGTCCTGAGCCCGGCCGCATCGAGCCGGGCGAGCGGGTGGTCGGGTTCGCGGGCGGCGAGTGCAGCGACGGCGGTCCAGGGGTCGGTGACCTTGCGGGCGTTGTCCGCGCCCAAGAGGTCGAGATAGCCGGTGGTATAGGCCATCGCGCCGGAATGGCCGAACTGGGCCACCTCGATCCCGCGGGCGCGGGCGAAGAGTGCGGCGGCGCAGCCCGCAATCCCGGTGCCGATCACGGCAAGCTCGGTCTCGACGCGGCGGGTCGGGTGTTTCATGTCTCGTCGCCCCTGTCTCCCCGGATCATGTCAAGCCCGGCGAGCCCGACGTGCAGGATCTCGGCAAGCTCGGTCTGGGGCAGCTGCGCGCCCCAGAGCACCGGCCGGGTGCCGGCATAGCGGTGTTCGATGAAGTCGCGCATCTCGGCGAGGCCGCGCGCATCGTCATAGGCACCCCTGTCGTAGAGATGCGAGGTCACCCGCATGGCGCAGAACGCGCCCTGGCAGGCGCCCTTGCCGATCCGCGAGCGCCGGGCGATGGCTTCCAGCCCCATGCGGTCTTCGTGACCGGGGGCCTCGGCGACGATCTGGTCGACCGTGGAGCGTGCGACCATTTCGCATTCGCACAGCACCGTATCGGTCGGGTCGACCCGCGCCATCCAGTCGCGCGCAGAGGCGCCGGGTTCGGTCCAGCCCGCGCCGGGCCCGGAGGGCAGGGGCTCGGTCGCGGTGCGGCAAGGCGCGGTGACGCCCAGCCGTTTCGCGACCAGATCGGCGGTTTTTTCCGCCATCAGCCGGAAAGTGGTGAGCTTGCCGCCGGCGATGGTGGCGAAATTGGTGAGCCCGTCGGCCTCGTGGTCGAACAGGCTGAAGCCACGCGAGGCGGCGCGGCCGTCGGTCTCGGCGCCTTCGGAGGCGATCAGCGGGCGCACACCCGAAAAGGCGCGCACGAAGCGGGTGGAGGCGAGCAGCGGCAGCATCGCGCTGCCTTCGTCGAGGATCCGGTCGACCTCGTCGATGGTCGGCGCGCGGTCGTCGGGATCGGAGATCGTCACCGAAGACGTGCCGAGGATCGACACCGTGCCGCCGGGCACCAGGATGTCGCCGTCGCCGGGCGGGCGCAGGCGGTTGATGACGCCTTTCGCGAGCCGCGTGTTGGAAATGATCAGCGTGCCTTTCGAGGCGGTGACGTGCACGCTGTCGCAGCCTGCGAGCGCCGCGACTTTGCCAGACCAGGCGCCCGAGGCGTTGACCACCTGGCGCGCCGTGATGCGGATCTCTTCGCGGGATTTCAGATCGCGCGCCCTGGCGGCGGTGATCTTTCCGTCAGCAATATCAAAGCCTTCGATGCCGGTGTGCGGCAAGTAACGGCTGCCCACGAGCGCCTGCGCATGGCTCACCTGTTCGAGCACCAGGCGGAACGGGTCGATGGTGGCGTCGGGCACGGCATAGGCGGCGATCACGGTCTCGGGCAGCGCCGGTTCGCGGGCGCGGGCCTCGTCCGGCGTGAGGGCTTCGCACGGGATGCCGGCGGCGGCGCAGGCTTCGGGGAAACGCGCGGCGAAGGCCGGGTCGTCGCCCTCGACGGCGACGAAGAGCCCGCCGCAATCGTCGATGCATTGCGGCGCGACCCGCTTCAGGATCTCGCCCTCGCGGCGGCATTCGGCGGCGGTCTCGGTGTCGGTCGCGGCATAGCGCCCGCCCGAGTGCAAGAGCCCGTGGTTGCCGCCCGAGGCGCCCGCGTTGAGGTCGCGCCGGTCGATCAGCGTCGCCGCGATCCCGCGCAGCGCCAGGTCGCGCAGAAGGCCCGCACCGGTGGCGCCGCCGCCGATGATGAGAACGTCGGTGTCATGGGTTTTCATCACGCCTCCGGAAGGTTGACGTCTTTGAGGTCGTCGCCGAGGTACTTGCGTTCATCGGGTCCGAGGATGCCGAGCGACAGGCAGATAAGCGTCCACAGATGGGTGACGCGGTAGGCGCCCCCGTAGTGCTTCTCGAGGTCCTCGATCTGGCTGTGGCAGTTGTGGCAGGGGGTGGCGACGTAGTTCGCCTCGGTGGCCGCGATCTGGTCGAACTTGCGTTTGCCATAGGCGCGCCGCTCGTCGTTCATGCCCGCCTGCAGGAAACCGGCCCCGCCGCCGCAGCAATAATTGGCGGATTTCGACGGCGTCATGTCGACGAAATTGTCTTCGCCGACACATTTCTTGATGACGTAGCGCAGGTCTTCCGCCGCCGTGTCGCCGAGCGATTTGCGGATCAACTGGCAGGGGTCCTGGACGGTGAACTTGAGGTTCTCGGTGTTCCAGTCGCTGGTGACCGGCAATTTCCCCTCGCGGATCCACTGCGCGTAATAGCTCACCAGGCTCGCGGGTTCGAAATTGGCCTCAAGCCCGAACCGTTCGACGCCTTTCCAGATCGTGTAGAAGGAATGCCCGCATTCGGTGTTGATCCAGACTTCCGGTTCGAGGGCGTTGATCGCATCGACCCGGGTCCTGACCATCGCCTCCCAGGCGTCGTCGTCGCCGGTGAACATGCAGAAGTTCTCGGCCGCCCAGCCCTTGGAACTGTAGGTCCAGTCGGCGCCGACCAGATCGAAGATCTTCCACATCGGCGCCAGTTCTTCCGGTTCCACGGCGGGTTCGCGCGAGTTCTGGTTGACGACGAACTTCGCCCCCTTTTTGTCGATCGGGGCCTTGATATGGGCCCAGGCCGGTTGCGCTTCCTGGATCTCCTCGACGGTTTCCTCGATGATCTCGACGAAATCCTCGGACCGCACCCCCATGGCGGAGGTGCTGTCGTCCATCTTCTGCGCCTGGCAGGAGCGCACGATGCCTTTGGGCTTCTCGTCCCAGGGCCAGGCGGAGCGGGCCTTGCCCACCAGCAACGAGACGTCGATCCCCATCGGGCAGACATAGGCGCAGCGCTTGCACTGGGTGCAGGCCCAGACCCAGGGGGTGGTCGACAGCTCCTCGTTCATCCCGAGCATCGCCATGTTGATGAAGCGGCGCGGGTCCATGCCGAAGAGGCCCGACGCCGGGCAGCCCGAGGAACACAGGCCGCAGCCGACGCAGGCATCGTAGCTCGCGCCTTCGGGCAGCAGCTCCTTCGCCACTTCGAGGAAATCGAGACGGGGCGCTTGGGCGTTCATGTCGGGTGTCCTTTCCTCTCCCGGGGTAGCGCCGATCACCCGGCCGCCGCCATGATCTCGATCAGCGCGGCGTCGGAGAGTTGAACCGGATTTGCCGCCATGGAGGAGGCGGCTTGGGCCTTGGCGGCGATTTCCGGGCGGAGCGCAGCCGTGACGCCGAGGGCGGTGAGCGGCTGGAGCCCGTGGGACCGGGCCCATCGGGCGAGCCCGTCGGTATCGCCGAACACCCGGGCGATTTCGGCGGCCACCCAGTCGAGCCGGGCGCGGGCCGCGCTGCCGGGGCTGGTGGTGGCGCGGTTGGCCTTGAGCACGGGAACCAGAAGTGCGCCGCAGATCGCTCCGTGGGCCGCGCCGGTGACGCCGCCGATCACGCCCGCGAGCCCGTGGACCGCGCCGAGGCCGGCGTTGGCGAGCGCGAGCCCGCCCGCGAGGCTGGTCCAGGCCATGGCGTCCCAATCGTCGGCGGTGCCGCCCTCGACCACCGCCTTGAGTGCTTTGAGGCCAGCGGGGATCGCTGCGCGGGCGATGGCGTCGGTGATCGGGTTGGCGCGGGTGCAGACATAGGGCTCGATCACCTGGGTGACCGCGTCGAGACCGGCGGCGAGCACCACGGGTTTCGGCGCGTCATGCATCAGGCTCGGGTCGACGATGGCGATGTCGGGATACATCCGCGGATCGCGCAAGCTGACCTTAACCCCTTGATCGGGCAAGCCGATCACCGCGTTGCGAGTGACCTCGGCGCCGGTCCCGGCGGTGGTGGGGAGCGCGACGCAGGGCAGGGGGGCCGTGTCCAGCGGCAGGCCCTTCCCCACCACTTCGAGATGGTCGAGCGCGGGGCGCGCGGAGGGCATGAGAGCGGCGAGCGCCTTGGCGAGGTCGATAACCGCGCCGCCACCGAGGGCGACCACCACCTCGGGCGGGTCGGCCCGCAGCGCGGTGCGGGCGGTCTCGAGCGCGGCGAGCGTGGGTTCGCCGGGGCAGGCAATTGTCTGCACCTCTGCGCCCGCCCCGCGCAGCGCGTCGATCAGCCAGCGGGCGCGGGCCGCTGTCGCGCCGTGGACCAGCGCGACCGTGTCTCCGAAGGCCAGCACCGCCGCCGCGGCCCCCTCAAATGCGGTGCCGCGCCCGAACCGGATCTGCCCGGCGGTGGCGAAGGTGAAGGGCGGGATCATCGCACCCGCGCCTCAGACGCTGATCGTGGCCGCGACCGCGCGTTTCCAGGCGGCGTAGCGCGCCGTGCGGGTGGGCGTGTCCATGCCCGGCGAAAAGGTCCTGTCGAGCGCCCAGGTCTCGGCGAAACCCGCGCGGTCGGGATAGACCCCCACCGCCATGCCCGCGAGCCAGGCTGCGCCCAGGGCCGTGGTTTCCAGCACCTTGGGCCGGTCGACCGGCGCGCCGGTGATGTCGGCGAGGAACTGCATCGTCCAGTCCGACGCGCTCATGCCGCCGTCGACCCGGAGCGTCGCCCCGGTGTCTTCCGGCCAGTCGGCATGCATCGCCTCCATCAAATCGCGGGTCTGGAAGCCGACGCTTTCGAGCGCTGCGCGGGCAAATTCGGCCGGTCCCGAGTTGCGGGTGAGGCCGAAGACCGCGCCTCGGCATTCGGGCTCCCAATAGGGCGCGCCGAGGCCGGTGAAGGCGGGCACCAGGATCACGTCCTGGCCCGGGTCGGCGGTTTCGGCGAGCGGCTGGGTCTCGGGCGCGGCTTCGATGATCCTGAGCCCATCACGCAACCACTGGACCACGGCCCCGGCGATGAAGATCGACCCTTCGAGGGCGTATGTCGGTTGGCCGTCGAACTGGTAGGCGATGGTGGTGAGCAGCCGGTTGTTGGAGCGCACCGGGTCGGCGCCGGTGTTGAGCAGCGCAAAGCATCCGGTGCCGTATGTGGATTTCATCATGCCGGGCTCGAAACAGGCCTGGCCGATCGTGGCCGCCTGCTGGTCGCCGGCGACGCCACGGATCGGGATCTCGGCGCCCAAGAGCGTGGTGGTGCCGAAATCGGCGGCGCAGTCGCGCACGTCCGGCAGCATCGCCGGCGGGATGTCGAGGAAGCCGCAGATCGTCGTGCTCCAGCGGCCCTTGTGGATGTCGTAGAGCATGGTCCGCGCGGCGTTGGTGGCATCGGTCGCATGCACGCGGCCCTCGGTGAGCTTCCAGATGATCCAGCTGTCGACCGTGCCGAACAGGAGCTCGCCCTTTTGCGCCCGGTCCCGCGCGCCCTCGACGTGGTCGAGGATCCAGGCAAGCTTGGTGGCCGAGAAATAGGGGTCGAGCAACAGGCCGGTACGGGCGGTGACCATCTCCTCGTGGCCTTCGGCGCGCAACCGGTTGCAGGTGTCGGAGGTGCGCCGGTCCTGCCAGACGATGGCGTTGTGGACGGGTTCGCCGGTGGCGCGGTCCCACACCAGCGTGGTTTCGCGCTGGTTGGTGATGCCGATGGCGGCGATATCGTCGGCCGCCATCCCGGCCTCGTCGATCACGGCGCGACAGGTGTCGGCGACCGTGCGCCAGATCTCCATCGGGTCATGTTCGACCCAACCGGAGCGGGGGAAATGCTGGGTGAATTCTTCCTGGGCCGTTGCGACCGGGGTCATGTTCGCATCGAACAGGATCGCCCGGCTGGAGGTGGTCCCTTGGTCAATCGCGAGCACGTGGGTCATGTCTGGGGCCTTACGGGATTTGCCGGTGGGGCACCCGGGGTCGCCGGGACCCCGGGTGCGGTTTGTCAGGTGGCCGGGGCGCCTGTCCGGAGACGGGCGCCCCGACCGGGAGGATGGCTTACTGCCGCGAGGCGATCAACACGTCATCGGCGACGGTGACCGGATCTTTGCCCTCGATTTCGAGCTCGGCTTTCGGCGGGGCCCGAGCCGCACGTTCATCGTCCCGTTTTCGAGCGTCGGGTCGGTGGGCGCGGTTTGCACCCGCCCGCCCAATCGCGATGAAACGTGCTCCGGAACCAGGATCATTCGGTCGTGTTCCTCCCTATCGGGCCTCCCCGGCGGCCCGGACGTCCGGCGGCGCGTTCGCCATCCAGGCGTCGAGCGCGGAAATGTCGTCTTCGCTCAGGCGCAGCCCCAGCTTGGTCCGCCGCCAGACGATGTCTTCGGCGCTGCAGGCGAACTCGTGTCGCATCAGCCAGGCCAACTCGGCCGCGGTCAGCGTGGCGCCGAAATCGGGGGCGAGGTCGGCGGCGCTCTGGGCGGGGCCGAGGATTGCCCAGGCGTCGCGGCCGTAACCGCGAATGAGCCGCGCGGCCCAGCGCCGGTCGAGGAACGGGTAATCCGCCAGCAGCTTGTCGATCAGCCCGGGCTTGTCGGCGACCGCGAAATCGCCGCCGGGGAGCGGCACGCCGGCGGTCCAGGGGCCGGGCAGGTCCTTGAAAAACGGCGACAATTCTCCCAGCGCGCTCTCGGCGAGGCGGCGGTAGGTGGTGATCTTGCCGCC
>JAGRMP010000162.1 GCA_020441225.1 Maritimibacter sp.
AGCATGCTCCTTCCGCCATGCCGACCATTAAGTGCCTTATGCCGAGATCTTCACCCAGATCAATGATCTGCTCGACACCCGCGTGCGCCCGGCCGTTGCGCAGGACGATGGCGACATCACCTTCCACGGCTTCGACCGGGGCGTGGTCTACCTGCACCTGCAGGGCGCCTGCGCCGGCTGCCCCTCCTCGACGCTGACGCTCAAGATGGGGATCGAGAACCTGCTCAAGCACTATCTGCCGGAAGTCACCGAAGTGCGCGCCGTCGCGCCCTGATCCCGTGCGACCGGACCCACGCATTCTCGCCTTCGACACCTCGGCCGCGCATTGCGCGGCCGCTTTGCTTGGCACGGGCGGGATCCTGGCCGAGCGGGTGGAAGAGATGAAACGCGGTCAGGCCGAGCGGCTGATGCCGCTGCTCGAAGAGGTGCTCGCCCAAGCCGGTCTCGGCTGGCGCGACCTCGATGCGGTCGCAGTGGGGATCGGCCCGGGCAATTTCACGGGAATCCGGATTGCGGTGAGCACCGCCCGCGGTCTGGCGCTGGGGCTCGGCCGGCCGGCGGTCGGGGTCGATGGCTTCGAGGCCGCGAGCTATGGTGCGCGCCGGCCGTTTTCCTGCCTGATCCCGACGACCCGGGACATGGTCTACCGCGAGGACGTGACCCAGGAGGGCGTACGGGGACCGATGTTGCAGCCCCGCGCGGAAGCCGAAAGCGAGATCGCCGATCTCGGTTATCCCATCGTCCCGATGCCGTCGATCGGTGAGACCGTCGCGAACATCGCCCGGATCGCGGCAACGCGTTTCGACGGGACCCTGCCCCGCCCCGCGCCGCTCTACGTGCGCGCCGCAGATGCCGCGCCGCCGAAAGACCCCGCGCCGGTGATCCTGCCGTGACCGCGGGAGAGATGGCCGCGCTTTACACCCGCGCCTTCCCCGGGTCGCGCCCCTGGTCCGCTGCCGAAATCGCCGATCTCGCCGCGCCTCCCGGCTTCGCCGTCACCGCGCCTGCGGGCTTCGCCCTGGGCCGCGCCGTCGCCGACGAGGCCGAACTGGTCACCATCGCCGTCGATCCCGACGCGCGACGGCAAGGCGCGGGCCGCGCTCTCCTCGCCCGGTTCGAGGCCGAAGCCCGCGCCCGGAATGCGACGACCGCCTTCCTGGAGGTCGCCGAGGACAACGCCCCTGCCCGCGCCCTCTATGCCGCCGCGGGATGGCGCGAAACCGGTCGGCGCAAGGGCTACTACGCCCGCCCGACCGGCGCCGCGGATGCACTGACATTGGCCAAGACCCTCGGCTGATCTCCTTTTTCTTGGCACAAATACTCAAAAAAACCTGCACGCGACGCCTTTTCCGCCCGCCGCTCCCGGCCTAACCTCGCCGCAAAGGAGCCAAGCCATGCCCGTGACCCCCGAAGCCGACCACCTCGCCGCCAGGATCCGCGCCATCGCCGGGGACGAACCGGTCGCGCTCGGGCTGGTGCTCGGCTCCGGCCTCAGCCACCTCGCCGAGGCGGTCAAAGGCCGCGCGATCCCCTATGCCGATCTACCCGGCTTTCCCCAGCCCTCGGTTTCCGGCCACGCGCCCAAGCTGGTGGTCGGCAGCCTGTTCGGCACCCGCGTCGCGCTGTTCGGCGCCCGCGAGCATTACTATGAACACGGGAAACCGGATGCGATGCGGCTACCGCTCGAAACCTTTCGCGCCCTCGGGGCCGAGCGGTTGCTGCTCACCAATGCGGCGGGCTCGATGCGCCCCGACCTTCCGCCGGGGGAACTGATGCTGGTCGGCGACCATATCAACTTCTCCGGCCTCAACCCGCTTATCGGCGAGCCAACGGATGCGCGCTTCGTGCCGATGATGGAGGCCTACGACCCGGAGATGCGTGCGGGTCTCGCCGCCGCCGCAAGCGCCGAGGGGATCGCGCTCGTCGAGGGGGTCTATGCCTGGTATTCCGGCCCCTCCTTCGAGACCCCCGCCGAGATCCGGGCGATCCGCACGCTGGGGGCGGACGCGGTGGGCATGTCGACGGTGCCGGAAGTGATTCTCGCGCGCTTCCTCGGGCTGCGCGTCGCGGCGATCTCGACCATCACCAACATGGCCGCCGGGCTGTCGGACGAGGCGATCAGCCACGAACACACCAAGAAGATGGCCCCGCTCGGCGCCGAGAAGCTCGAGCGCCTGCTGGCGCGCTTCCTCGCCAAAGGGTGATGGCTCACGCAACCGTGATCGCCAACGGGGCGCTCCGCTCCGGAATGTCGCACCTCTCCCCCTTCCCCGAACGCGCGCGGGAGCGTAGGGGGAAAGTCTGATATTCCGGATTCCAGATATATGCACGTCTACCTGCCCATCGCGGAAATCTCTGCTTCGGTCCCGATGCTCGTCGGCCTCGGCCTCGGGGTGGGGGTGCTGTCGGGTCTGTTCGGGGTCGGCGGCGGGTTCATCCTGACGCCCTTGCTGTTCATGATCGGCATCCCCTCGGCGATCGCCGTGGGCACACAGGGCAACCTGATCGTCGGCTCGTCCGTCTCGGGCGTGCTCGCGCATCTGCGCCGCAAGACGGTCGATTTTCCGATGGGCCTCGCGCTGCTTGCCGGCGGCCTCGTCGGCTCGTTCTTCGGCGTGAAGCTGTTCCGGCTCCTCACCCTGCTCGGCCAGATCGATCTGGTCATCAAACTCGCCTATGTGCTGCTGCTCGGTGTCATCGGCGGCGCCATGGCGATCGAGGCCATCGCCGCGATCCGCGCCCGGTCGAAGGGCAAGAAGATCGGCATGGGCCGCAAACACCACAGCTGGGTCCAGGGGCTGCCGCTGCGCTACCGGTTCCGCGCCTCGGGGCTCTACATCTCGGTGATCCCGCCGCTGGCGGTGGGCATGCTGGTCGGGGTCATGGCCGCGATCATGGGGGTCGGCGGCGGCTTCATCATGGTACCGGCGATGATCTACCTGCTCGGCATGCCGACCAAGACGGTGATCGGCACCTCGCTGTTCCAGATCACGTTCCTGGCCGGCTTCACCACGCTGATGCAGGCGATCGAGAACCAGACGGTGGATTTCGTGCTCGCGCTGGTGTTGATGGTCGGCGGCGTGATCGGTGCCCAGATCGGCTCGCGGCTGGGCCAGAAGCTCAACGCCGACACGCTCAGGCTGCTGCTCGCGGCGCTCGTGCTGCTCGTCAGCGCCAAGATCGCGGTCGAACTCGCGGTTCCGCCAACCGATGTCTATTCGGTCATGACCCACTAGACGCAGGACGGGATTTTCAGGGGCGGGGATTTTTCAGGGAGGAGGAAACCCGGATGAGACGCGAAGAACCAGGACAGCACCGCCGACGAGGAGGCACCGCCATGCACGTGCCCTCTAGACATATTCAATAATCTGAAGCAATACCTGTCCATGCAGATCTATCTTCCCATCGCCGAGGTTTCGGTCAACGCCTTCCTGCTTCTGGGGTTGGGCGGAATGGTGGGGGTGCTGTCGGGCATGTTCGGGGTCGGCGGCGGCTTCCTGATGACGCCGCTTCTGTTCTTCATCGGTATTCCGCCGGCGGTGGCGGT
>JAGRMP010000163.1 GCA_020441225.1 Maritimibacter sp.
AGGCGGCGATCTCGCCCGAGGTGGCAAAGCCCAGCCGGTCGAGGGCGGCGGTGCAGAACCAGTCGATGCTGTGTTCGAGATCGGGCGAGGCGGGGCCGGGATGCAGATGCGCCTCGATCGCCCGCTCGGTCAGGTCGTAGCGTTTCTGGAAGCCGTCGCGCCCGATCACGGTCAGCGCGCCGCTGCGCCAGAGATACTCCAGCGCGGTCTTCGACGGGTGCCAGTCCCACCAGCCGCCGCTGCCCTTCGTCTCGCCCTCGCCGAGATCGGCGGAGCAGACCGGCCCGTGATCGCGGATATGGCGCAGCACCGGCTCGAACCGTGCCTCGAAGCCGTTGCGCTGCCAGCTGCGCCAGCGCTCCTTCAGCCGCTCGGCGTCGCGGCGAAAGCGCAGGTGCCAGTGCGGGTAGAACGCCATCGGGATCATCGCCGCGTCATGGGTCCAGTGCTCGAAGAGCGCGCGGTCGTCCTCGTAGAGCCGTTTCAGGTCGGCGGGGCGGAACCGTTGGCGTCGCGAGAAGAGGATCAGGTCATGGGCGCGGGCGAGGGTGTTGATGCTGTCGATCTGCACGAAGCCCAGCCGCCGGATCAGGTCCAGCAGGTCCGCGCCCCGCGCCGGCCCCTGCGGCGCCTCGGCCAGTGCGTGGCGGTCCAGGAACAGTCGCCGCGCGTCGCGATTGCCGAGGACCGGCCGGGTCACGGGCGCTTCAGCGTGTCGCCGAAGCTGATCGTCGGGGTAAGGGTGACGACGCGCTCGGTCTCGCGCGGCGGCTCGGCCAGCCGGTCGCGGATGATCTGCGCGGCGCGGCGCCCGATCTCCAGCCGGCAGGCGTCCATCGTCGCCAGCTGCCGGGGCAGGCCCTTGAGCAGCTCGACCCCGTTGAACCCGGCCAGCCCGATCCGGCCGGGCACGTCGATGCCCCGCTCGAGCAGGTAGAGCAGCCCGCCGGCGCCGATCATGTCGTTGGAGTAATAGAGGAAATCCAGCTCTGGCGAGCGTGCCAGCATGGCCTCGGTCATCTCGCGCCCCTTGACCAGCGCCGAGCCGCCCGAATAGAAGGCGCGGTCCTCGATCTCGATCCCGTGCTTGGCCAGCACCTCGGTGAAGCCCTCGAACCGCTTGCGGGCGCGGTGGTCGAGCGGCATCTTGGTGCCCAGAAAGCCGATATGGCGATAGCCCGCCCTGACGATCGCCTGGGCCATCTCGCGCCCGGCGCGGCGGTGCGAGATGCCGACCATCGCGTCGATCGGGGTGCCGTCGGTGTCCATGATCTCGACCACCGGGATGCCGGCGGCGCGCAGCATGGCGCGGGCGGCCTCGGAATGCTCCAGCCCGGCGATGATGACGCCGGAGGGGCGCCAGGACAGCATCTCGTAGAGCACCCGCTCTTCCTTGTCGGGCAGATAGTCGGTGACCCCGACGACGGGCTGCAGCGCGGTCTCCTCGAACACCTGGTTGATGCCGGTGAGCACCTCGGGAAAGACCATGTTGGACAGCGACGGGATGATCACCGCCACCAGGTTGACCCGGCTCGAGGCCAGCGCGCCGGCGATCTTGTTGGGCACGTAGCCGAGCGCCTTGGCGGCGGCCAGCACCTTGGTCCGGGTGGCGTCCGAGACGTCGCCGCGGTTGCGCAGCACCCGGCTGACGGTCATTTCCGACACGCCCGACGCCTCGGAGACGTCGCGCAGGGTGAGGGGCCGTTTCGGCTCGGCAGAGATCTTGGCGTCGGCGGACACGGGCGGGCGGCCCTTTCGATGGCGATCCGGCGGCGAGGTTACCGCCAACACCAGCTTGCGATCAAGGTGGCGGCAAAGGCAATGACATTCGCGTCCGGGCCGGCTAAAGAACGGGGGCGTGGCCTCGTAGCTCAGGGGATAGAGCGGCCGCCTCCTAAGCGGCAGGTCGTAGGTTCGAATCCTACCGGGGTCACCACGCAAGCCATGCGTTTCGCCGCAACCAAGCGCCGAAACCCGCGCGCCTGGCCTCTCTAACGGATTGACCGGGAACGGAAACCCCTGCCCGGCGCGGCGACCGCCTTGACGGTTGATTAATCTTTGGCCGAACCCTATCGTGAGATTCTTGCAGAGGCCCGAGGGCGAACGGGACGCATCCGGTCGCCGCGGCTCGGGGAGCCTGGACTGCGATGCGGGGGGCGTGAAACTGGGAACGTACCGGCGATGCC
Organism: Maritimibacter sp.; assembly: GCA_020441225.1. The sequence continues at coordinate 2,187 of JAGRMP010000163.1, forward strand.
CTGCCCGATCGGGACCCCTTCGCGAGGCGGGGCGGCCCGCCGGGGCGCCCGCTCGTGTCCAGATGCGCAACGCGACACGGGACCGGCAGCCGACACTGCTGCCGGCCGCCCGAATGATCCGGAAACCAAACTGAGGGAGACCAACACGTGAAGACATTTCGATATCTCGCCCTTGCGGGGGCGATGCTGGCCGGAGGCGCCGCGACGGCGCAGGAGCGGTTCATCACCATCGGCACCGGCGGACAGACCGGGGTCTATTTCGTGGTCGGGCAGTCGATCTGCCGGCTGGTCAACCGCGGCACCGCCGAGCACAACCTGAAATGCACCGCGCCCTCGACCGGCGGGTCGATCGCCAACATCAACGCGATCAAGGCCGGCGACATGGACATGGGCGTCGCCCAGTCCGACTGGCAGTATCACGCCTTCAACGGCACCTCGCAGTTCGAGGGCCAGAAGTTCGACAAGCTGCGGGCGGTGTTCTCTGTCCATGGCGAGCCGTTCACGGTGATCGCCCGCGCCGATGCCGGCATCGCCAGCTTCGACGACCTGAAGGGCAAGCGCGTCAATGTCGGCAACCCAGGCTCGGGCCAGCTGGCCACCATGGAGGTGGTGCTGGACGCCAAGGGCTGGACGATGGGCGACTTCGCCCTCGCCTCCGAGCTCAAGCCCGCCGAACAGGCCGCGGCGCTGGGCGACAACAAGGTCGACGCGATCATCTACACGGTCGGGCACCCCAACGGCTCGATCCAGGAAGCGGTCTCGACCGTCGACGCGGTGATCGTGCCGGTGGAAGGCCCCGAGATCGACGCGCTGATCGCCGACAACCCGTTCTACGCCAAGGCGGTGATCCCGGGCGGCATGTACAAGGGAACCGACGCGGACGTGAACACGTTCGGCGTCAAGGCGACCTTCGTGACATCGGCGGATGTGCCCGACGACGTGGTCTATGAGGTGGTCAAGGCGGTGTTCGACAATTTCGACCGGTTCAAGCGCCTGCACCCGGCCTTCGAGAACCTGACCGAGGAAGGGATGATCTCGGAAGGCCTGTCGGCTCCGCTGCATCCGGGCGCCGAGAAATACTACAAGGAGCGGGGCTGGATGTAACGCCGCCCCCGACCCCATGACACTGCACGCGGCGGCCCGACCCGCCGCGTGCGACACGACCAAGAAGACCAAGAACAACAAACGCAAACAGGGACGCGACCGCTGCCGGTGACCGATGTCGCCGACCGGCGCGCAGGGACGCAGATGTCGAACTCGGATCAGCAGCAGGCCGCCGCCGTCGAGGCCGAGGCCAGCGGACGCGGCGGGCTCAGCCAGGCCGAACTGGACGAACTGGTCGCCTCCTCCGATACCGGCGGGCGATCGGCCACCGGCAAGGTCGGCGTGTTCCTGACCCTGGTGGCGCTGGCCTGGTCGCTGTTCCAGCTGTGGATCGCCTCGCCGATCCCGTTCATCGTCGGCTGGGGGGTGTTCAACGACACCGAGGCCCGCTCGATCCATCTGGCCTTTGCCATCTTCCTGGCCTTCGCCGCCTTCCCGGCGGCGCGCACGCCGTTCCAGCTGGCCCTCGGGATGGTGATCCCGGCGCTTCTGGCGGCGCTGTTCATGATCGGCGCCAAGGACAGCGTCAGCATCTGGTGGATCCCGGCGCTGGCAGCCCTGCTGATCACCGCGATCCTGCTCGGCTCGCCCAAGGACCGGATCCCGGTCTGGGAATGGGCGCTGGCGGTGGCGGGGGCTGCCACGGCGCTTTATCTCTATGTCTTCTACCGCGAAATCTCGGGCCGGGTCGGGGCGCCGATCCTGCAGGATTACGTGGTCTCGGTGGCCGGTCTGATGCTGCTGCTCGAAGCCACCCGCCGCTCTCTGGGACCGGCGCTGATGATCGTGGCCTCGGTGTTCCTGATGTACACGGTGCTTGGCCCCTACATGCCCAGCATCATCGCCCACAAGGGCAACAGCCTTTCGGAGATCGTCAACCACCAGTGGATCACCACCGAGGGCGTCTTCGGCATCGCGCTGGGAGTCTCGACCTCCTTCGTGTTCCTCT
>JAGRMP010000164.1 GCA_020441225.1 Maritimibacter sp.
GCGGGATGCGGCTGTTGAGCGCATCGGCGAGCAGCTCGCCGGCATGCCGGCGTTTGGTGCCCCATTCGGACGTGCCTTCGGCGCGGTAGGCCAGCATGCGCGCATCGACCGTCCAGGACGCAAGTTCCGGCATGTGACGAATGCGGATGTCGGTCCCCATCGTCTCCTTGACGAAGTCGACGACATCGCTGGCCGGAATCCAAGGGGCGCCGAGGCGCGCGGTGATTTCCGACGGGCTGAGATCGGCCGGCTGCACCCCCTCGAGCGCCTCGACATTGCGGCTGTAGGCCGGGTCGAGCTCGGCGGCAGCCTCGGCGATCGCCAGCTTGTCGCGCACGGGACCGGAGAGGTAGGCATCCGATGTCTGCCACGACCCATCCGCCGGATCGCGATAGATGGCGCTGCCCAACTCCCCAATGACGGTTTCGCCGTCTTCGTGGAGCAGCTCGGCGATATGGTCGATATCGACATGACCGCGCTCGTTGAGCACGACCGCAAGCGCGTCGGCGGCACTGGTGATCACGGGCGGCGATGGCGGGGCGATCACCCGCTCGGAAAAGATTGGGCCGGGTTTGGCCGTGTCAGTATCGAGGTCGTAATTCTCGATAGAGGCGACCAGCCAGCAATCCGGATCGTCGAGGAAAGGCTGCAGGTTCGGGCGGCGATGCGTTTCGCGGGTCTCCCCCGTCGCCTCGTTCTCCGTGATCGACACCCTGGTGTGATTGATCGGCCCGAAGCCGCGTACGAAGCTCGACCAGGCGATGCGCAGCTTCACTTGCAGGTCGCGCCAGGGCTGATCGGTCTCCTGGGCCTTGAGGACCGCGCGCACAGCATCTCGCACCGGGATCAGCTTCCGGACGATGTTAATCTGCTTTTCGGAGAAGCCTTCTCCGGACCGGCCCTTGCGGACGGGTACCGGCGCGAGCGTGCCGTCGAGCACCTGCATCAGGCCCCTGGAGGCGTCGAAGACAAAGCTGCCCTCGCGCACATGTGCATCCTCGGTTCTGACGATATCCGTCAGGCTCGCCCCGAGTTCGAGATCGACATCGATCGCGTCGGGCTCGCCGTCATAGAGCGCGTCCGGAAGGGAGAGGATGGCTGCATCGAGATCGACCTTGAGGTCGCTGCCACTGGGCAGGCACGTATAGGTCTCGCCGAAGGGGCCGGATGTGGTCGCGTGGCGGCCAAGGACATGATCGGGGTGGTCGGCGAACCAGCGGTTAACGCGGATGGCGTCGCTGTCCTCGCTCACGGGAACGACCTCGGCAAGATCGAGCCAGTTCGCGTCGCCCTGCGGCTCGCCCGGCTTGCGCTTGCGGAAGAACAGGATGTCGACCACGACATCGGTGCCGGCGTCCTGCCAGAAACTGCCTTCGGGCAGACGGATCGCGGCGATCAGATCGGCGGATTTGGCGATATGCTCGCGGGCGGCGGCGTCCGCCTTGTCCATCGTCCCCGACGACGTGACGAAGTCGGCCAACGCGCCGGGTTTCAGGAGGTCGACGGACCGGGCAATGAAATAATCATGCAGCCGCAGACCCATCGACCGGTAGGCGCGATCGGACCTTACGGTCCGGTTAGAAAACGGCGGATTGCCGATGGCCAGATCGAAATGCCCCGGCAAATCGGTGCGCGCGAAATCGCCCTCGATGATGCGGGCGACCGGCTGCAGGAGGCGAGCGATCCGCGCGGTGACCGGGTCGAGTTCGACGCCGGTGAAAAAAGACGCATCGTGGAATGCCTCCGGCATCAGGGCCGGAAACAGCCCCGTCCCGATGCCCGGTTCGAGGACGCGGCCGCCGCGCCAGCCGAGCCGTTC
>JAGRMP010000165.1:0-1764 GCA_020441225.1 Maritimibacter sp.
CAATGCCTCGATCTCCGGCGCCGAGCTCGGCTGCCAGGCCGAGGTCGGCTCCGCCGCCGCCATGGCCGCCGCCGGGCTCGCCGCGGTGATGGGCGGCACGCCCGAGCAGGTGGAGAACGCCGCCGAGATCGCCCTCGAACACCACCTCGGCATGACCTGCGACCCGGTGAAGGGCCTCGTTCAGGTTCCTTGCATCGAACGCAACGGGCTCGGCGCGATCAAGGCGGTCTCGGCGGCGGCACTGGCGCTCAGGGGCGACGGCACCCATTTCGTCTCGCTCGACAATTGCGTCTCCGCCATGGCCGCCACGGGGCGGGACATGAGCGAGAAATACAAGGAAACCGCCCTCGGCGGCCTCGCCGTCTCCGTCCCGAACTGTTGAACCGGGCAAGCGCCGCCGCGCGGCGGCGCAACACGCGAACGCGCGTTCGCGTCCCCCCCCGGCCCTACCCGAGCGCCAACATGGCCGCCCGAAGCGCGTCGCGCGGCAGGATCACCAAAAGCCCCGGACCCGAGGGCACGATCTCGACCACATCGGCCACCGCCCGGTTCGACGTCCCCACCCGCCCCCAGGGCGCGAGCGCGAGCTTGTCGAGCGGCCATTCCAGCCCGCTCCCGTCCACCGTGATCGCCGCCATCGGAAACAGCGACACCCGGGTGCCGGGGGGGAGCGTCAGCCGCACCGGCCCCGGCGCGTGGAAACAGATATCGATCTCGCCCACCAGGATGCAGCGTTTCTCCGCCTGGCGGACCAGCGAATTGTAACAGGCGAGCTCATGGTCGAGCCGCCCGCCCATGAAGCCCGCGCCGAGGATCAGCTGGGCCTCGGTGGTCCTGAGCGCCTTGTCGAAATCGGTGCTGTCCTGTTCCTCGAGGTGAAACACCGTCGCCGGATCGAGCGCCGCGCGGGTCTCGGCGTCGAGCGAATCGAGGTCCCCGATCACCCGGTCCGGCACCGCCCCGAGGGCCAGCGCCGCGGCCGCCGCCCCGTCGCAGGCCACCAGATTCGGCGCCAGTGTCAGGAGTTCGGAAACGGTCGCCGCGGCGAGCGCCCCCCCGCCCAACAGGGTTACATTGTCCAAAAAGGGTGCAAATCTCTGTCTCATATGCCTAACTGTATCTGGATTGGAAACGTTCCTTAATCCCGCCACCGAAATACACCCGACTTTTCGCGGTTTTGTGCAAATTTGTTGGGGGGGGCGTGGTAAACCCATTGTTGCTGGATCGGGGGAGAAGGCGACGAGGCATGGTGAATACGAACCGGATCTTGACGGTATCCTACGGCACTTTCAGTTGCACGCTGGAAGGGTTTGACGATCCGTTCTCCACGATGAAATCGATCGCCGAATATTTCCGCGATCTGGCGGCCGACGACCGCTACTTCGGGGCCGAGCCACCGACCCCGGATGCCGAAGCCCTGCACCGGATCGCCGAACGCGAAATTCAGCGCCGGGTCGAGGCGCGGGTGAGCCCGAATGGCGTCGTGCTGCGCCAGACCGATGTCGAGGCCGCGCCGGCCCTCGCCGGCGGCGTTGCCGCCGCAGCCGGGCTCGCCACCGCCCTTCCCGACGACAGCGCCGAAGACGACGCCTGGAACGCCGCCGAGGAAGAGGTCGCGCGCCAGGCCGCCGAAGGCGAAGCCCGCCGCCGTGCGGCGGAAGAGGAAGCCGCCCGCCAGGCTGAAGCGCAAGAACAGGCCGAGGCCGAAGAAGCGGCGCGCCGCGCCGAAGAAGAGGCCGCGCGTCTGGCCGAGGAAGACGCCGC
>JAGRMP010000165.1:1841-7878 GCA_020441225.1 Maritimibacter sp.
AGCGGAAGCGGAAGCCCAGGCCGAGGAAGACGCCTGGAAAGCCGAGGCCGAAGAGGCCGAGCGTGACGCGTTGGAAGACGACGCAGACGACATCGCCTTCGACAGCGCCGAGGACGACACCCTCGAGGACACCGACGAGGAGGCCGCCGACGCCCCCGCCTGGTCCACCGACGACTACGACGACGGCACGACCGGATCGGTGATCGCCAAGCTTCAGCGCCTGCGCACCACGGTCGACCGCGCAAACACTGCCGAAGACGACGACCCGGTCGCCGCGTTCTTTGCCGATGCCGCCACCGAGGGCGACTACGAGGACGTGCTCGATGAGGCGATCGTCGCCGAAGCCGAGGACGAGCCCGACACGATCGCCGATCTCGTCCGCGCCCATGGCGATGCGACCGCCCTGACCGAGGACGCAGACGCGGCCGACGCGGAAGACGCGGCGGACGCCGGGGTCGAAGACAGCGACGAGATCGAAGACGCCGAGATCTTCAGCCCGCAAGAGGCCGAGGCCGTCAGCGAGGACGAGGACCAGGACGCCGACGACGCGACCATCAGCTCGCTTCTGGGCTCGCTGGTTCACCGCCAGGTCGACGAAGACAACTACGACGCCGAGGACGACACCGCCTTCACCGTCCCGGGCGAGAGTTCGCTGTCGCCCGAAGACGAGGCCGACCTCGCCGCCGAGCTGGCGGCCGTCGCCCGCGAAGCCGACGAGATGCGTGCCGCTGAGGCCGTCTCCGACGACGTGGCCGAAGACACCGAAGACGCAATCGACGTGGACGCGGACGAAGACGGGCTGTCGGTGGCCGCCGAAGACGAAGACGTTGACGAAGACGACGATGACGATGACGACGGCGACCGGGTCGAGCCGCGCCGCGCGCCGTCGCGGACCGCCTTCGACGACAACGACATTTCCGACACCGATGTTGCCATCGACCGGATCCTGGAAAAGACCAACACCCAGCTCGAAAGCGGGGAATCTTCGCGCCGTCGTTCGGCGATCCAGCATCTCAAGCGTGCGGTGCAGGTCACCCGCGCCGACCGCGCGGCGCGCAAGAACCGCGACGCCGAGGAAACCCAGGACGAGTACCGCCGCGACCTCGCCCGCGTCGTGCGCCCGCGCCGGCCGGCCGAAGCCGACGGCGAACGCGCGCAGCGCCGCCGCCTCGCGCCGCTGGTGCTGGTCTCGGAGCAGCGCATCGACGAGAGCACCGGCGACGATGATCCGTCCGCCGATCCCGCCAAGCCGGTGCGCCCGGTGCGCCCGCGCCGGGTGGTCAAGTCGAACCTCGCCGTCGCGGAACAGCCGCAGGCCGTCGAGGAGGATGAAGAGGAGCTGTCGCTGCGCGAATCGGTGGCCCTGCTGGTGCCCGGGTTCCAGGCCTATCTCGACGGGATCGACGCCGAACAGGACAGCGACGAGGAAACGCTGGTCGAAGCCGGTGTCGCCTATGTCACCCAGGAAGTGGGCCGCGCGACGGTCAACCGTCCCGAGCTTCTGCAACTCGTCCTGCAGAGCCACGAGACGATCACCCGCGAAGGCGCCCTGGTGGCCTTCGACAAGCTGCTCGCCGATGGCAAGCTCACCAAGATCCGCCGCGGCGTTTTTGCCCTGACGGAAGCGAGCCGGTTCTACGACGCCGACGCCTGAGAGGCCGACCGCCACAACAACGCAGAAGGCGTCGCCTAGTGCGGCGCCTTTTCGTTTTCGGCCCCGGTCTCCGCATCCGCTGCATCCGGATCGGCCCGCGCGATACCGAGAAACAGCCGTTTAAACGGCAGCGCCCAGATCACCCCGAGACCGACATAGACGGCGAGCTCCAGGAGGATCGGCGGCCGGTCGAACAGCCCGACGACGACCACGGCGGCCACCACGTAGAGCGGCAGACCGACGATCAGGACGAGGAGCGCCAGGCGTTTTCGGGTCTTGAATTTCATGCCGTCTCTCCGGTGCCTGCGATGTCCCTTGGGCCTCCCGCGACGAATGCGCGCGCCGCCCTTTTACGAGCTGCCGCCCGGCTCTATCTCAAATCGGAACGCGCGTGAAGGGAGGAGGACCCATGTCCCGAACCGTCGCCGCGCCCGCGCCGCATCCGCACCCGTCCCTGCGCCACAGCGAAATCGCCATCGCGCTCCTGTTTCTCGTCACCGCCGCCGCTGCGATTGCCGCGGGGGCCGTGCTCGAACAGGTGTTTGCCGCACCCGACGACCTGGCCGGTATCGCCGCCGCACGCCCGGCAATCGCGACCGGCGCGGCGCTCTGGACGGTCAACAATGTCGGCTTCGTCTTCATCGCGCTCTTTGTCTGGCCGGTCCTGCACCCCGTCGCGCCTTTCGCCGCCCGCGCCTACCTGACCACCCGGATCCTCGAAGCCGGCGTGATGATGACCGGCGTGATGGCGCTGGTCACCATCCCCGCGCGCGCCGCCGCCGGAGACGGGGCCGCGGTGACGCTCCTGCACGCGCTCGCCGACATCACCCTCGACGCCGGGATGCTTCCGCTCCTGGGCTTTTCGGGCCTGTTCCTGACCGCGCCGCTCCTGCGCCACCGGCTCGTGCCCAGCTGGCTCGCGGGTCTCGGTATCGCGGCCTATACCCTTGTAATGGCAGCAGGTTTCCTTGCCTGGTTCGGCTGGATCGGGATCGGCCCGGGCGACACCGGGTTCCTCCTGGTCGTCCCGGTCGCGCTGTGGGAAATCGTGCTGATGCCCGCCTGGCTGCTGTGGAAAGGCTTTGCCGCGCCCGCGTGACACCGCGGGCGCATTTGCCTCCCCGGCCCCCCTCAGTCGGCGAAGGGGTCGGTCACCAGGATCGTGTCCTCGCGCTCGGGGCTGGTCGACAACAGCGCCACCGGGCAGCCGATCAGCTCTTCGACCCGGCGGACATACTTGATCGCCTGCGCCGGCAGCTCGGCCCAGCTCCGCGCCCCCTCGGTGGATTCCGACCAGCCCTCCAGCGTCTCGTAAACCGGCGTCACCCGCGCCTGCTGATCGGCAGCGGTGGGCAGGTAGTCGAGCTGCGCGCCGTCGAGTTCGTAGCCGGTGCAGATCTTGAGTTCCTCGAACCCGTCGAGCACGTCGAGCTTGGTCAGACAGATGCCGTTGATGCCGTTGATCGCGCAGGTCTGGCGCACCAGCGTCGCGTCGAACCAGCCGCAGCGGCGCTTGCGCCCGGTGGTGGTGCCGAACTCGTGGCCGCGCTCGCCGAGGCGTTCGCCCACCGCGTCGAACAGCTCGGTCGGAAACGGCCCCTCGCCCACCCGCGTGGTGTAGGCCTTGACGATGCCGAGCACGTAGTCGATCGCGCCCGGCCCCATGCCGGTCCCCGCCGCCGCCTGGCCCGCGACCACGTTCGACGAGGTGACGAAAGGATAGGTGCCGAAATCGACGTCGAGCAGCGCGCCCTGCGCGCCTTCGAACAGGATCCGCTTGCCCGCCTTGCGCTGTTCGGCCAGCACCTTCCACACCGGGGCCGCGAACCGCAGGAGCTTGGGCGCGATCTCGCGCAGATCCGCGAGCAGCGCCGCGCGGTCGATCTCGGCCACGCCGAGCCCCTTCCTGAGCGGGTTGTGGTGCTGCAGCGCCCGGTCGACCCGCGCTTCCAGCGTCGCATCGTCCGCAAGGTCGGCCACCCGGATCACCCGGCGCCCCACCTTGTCTTCGTAGGCCGGGCCGATGCCGCGCCCGGTGGTGCCGATCTTGGTGCCCTTGCTCGCCGCCTCTTCGCGCGCCCGGTCGAGCTCGCCGTGGAACGGCAGGATCAGCGGCGTGTTCTCTGCGATCATCAGCGTCTCGGGCGTGATCTCGATCCCGCGCGCGGTGATCGCCTCGATCTCGTTCATCAGGTTCCACGGGTCCAGCACCACGCCGTTGCCGATCACGCTGAGCTTGCCGCCCCGCACCACGCCGGAGGGCAACGCGTTGAGCTTGTAGACCTCGCCGTCGATCACCAGCGTGTGGCCCGCGTTATGGCCGCCCTGAAAGCGGCAGACCACGTCCGCCCGCTCGGAAAGCCAGTCCACCAGCTTGCCTTTCCCCTCGTCGCCCCACTGGGCGCCCACGACGACAACGTTGGCCATGCGATCCTCCGGCTGTGCGCAAACGGGCACGGTATACCCCCCCGTTCGCGGCGAGGAAACCGCAATCTCGCCCGCCCCGCGCCAAGCGCGCGGCTGGACAGCCCGCAGCGGTTGGGCGAAAGCTTGGGCAACCGAATTGCATGGGAGAGAGAGATGGGGTTCCTGCTGCGCTGGCTTGCCGCTTTCGTTCTGGTCGCCGCCACGTTCAACCCGACCCAGTGGAACTATGTGCGCTGGGTCCGCAATCACGGCGCCGAACAGCTCCCCATCGCAGTGCTGCTCGGGCTCATCCTGTTCGTGGCCTATGTGATCTATCTCCGCGCCACGCTGCGGTCCATCGGCGGGTTCGGCATCCTGCTGGTGACCGCCGTGGTCGCGGCGCTCCTGTGGGTCCTGTGGGATCTCGGCTGGCTGCGCCTCGACAACCCTGCCTTCAGCCTGTGGATCGGCATCCTCGCGGTTTCGCTGGTGCTGGGCATCGGCATGAGCTGGTCCTTCGTGCGCCGCGCGCTCTCGGGCCAGTACGACGTCGACGACGCCGACAACGAATAATCCGTCTCCGCCCCCTGTACACGGCGCGGCGTTTGGCCTAGGGGCAACGTTTGCTGCGCCTGCACAGGCGCGAAACCGGCCCGCGCGCCCCGCTCGGACGCGCCCGGCCCCCGAGACATGAAACCGACCCAGTGAAAAACGCTCTGCGCGACGCGCTCGACGACCGCGGCTATACCGACCTCACCCCCGTCCAGAAAGCGGTGCTCGACCCCGAGCTCGACGGCCGCGACCTGCTGGTCTCGGCCCAGACCGGCTCGGGCAAGACGCTCGGCTTCGGCCTCGCCATCGCGCCCACGCTGCTCGGCGACGCCGAGACCTTCGCCCCCGCCGCCGCGCCGCTGGCGCTGGTGATCGCGCCGACGCGCGAGCTCGCCCTGCAGGTCAAGCGCGAGCTCGGCTGGCTGTTCGCCAAGGCGGGCGGCACCGTCGCCTCCTGCGTCGGCGGCATGGACATGCGCGACGAGCGCCGGGCGCTGGAACGCGGCGCCCATATCGTCGCCGCCACCCCGGGGCGTCTGCGCGACCACATCCTGCGCGGCTCCATCGACCTCTCTGCGGTGCGCGCCGTGGTGCTGGACGAGGCCGACGAGATGCTCGACCTCGGCTTTCGCGAGGAGCTGGAATTCATCCTCGGCGAAGCGCCCGAAGCCCGCCAGACGCTGCTCTTTTCCGCCACCGTGCCGCCGACGATCGCCGATCTCGCCACGAGCTACCAGAAGGACGCGGTGCGCATCGTCGCCAAGTCGGAAGAGACCCAGCACGCCGATATCGACTACCAGGCGATGCTGGTCGCCGACCGCGACATCGACAACGCGGTCATCAACACGCTGCGGTTTCACGAAGCGCCGAGCGCGCTGGTCTTTGCCAACACCCGGGCGATGGTCAACCGGCTCGCGACGCGGCTCTCGAACCGGGGCTTCCAGGCGGTGGTGCTGTCGGGCGAGCTCTCGCAATCCGAACGCACCCATGCGCTGCAGGCGATGCGCGACGGCCGGGCGCAGGTCTGCGTCGCCACCGACGTCGCCGCGCGCGGCATCGATCTGCCCAATCTCGAACTCGTCATTCACGCGGAACTGCCGACCGACGCCGAGACGTTGCAGCATCGTTCAGGCCGCACGGGACGCGCCGGCCGCAAGGGCGTGAGCGCGCTGCTGGTGCCGCGTTCGCGCGAACGCCGCGCCGCGCAATTGCTCGCCATCGCCGGCGTGCAGGCGCAATGGGGCGGCCCGCCGACACTCGCCGAAATCGCCGAACTCGACCGCCAGCGCATGCTGCGCGATCCCGCGCTGACGGAAGAAGCCACGGACGAAGATCGCGAACTCGGCCGCCAGATCTTGGCCGAACGCGCGCCGGAAGACATCGCCGCCGCGCTCGTGCGCCTTTATCGCGCGCGCCTGCCCGGCG
>JAGRMP010000166.1 GCA_020441225.1 Maritimibacter sp.
AGGACGGCGACCAGGTGGTGCTCGATTTCGTCGGCAAGGTCGACGGCGAGGCCTTCGACGGCGGCGCGGCGGAAGACTTTCCGCTGGTGCTCGGCTCGGGCCAGTTCATCCCCGGCTTCGAAGAGCAGCTCGTGGGCGTGAAGGCCGAGGAAGAGAAGGACGTGACCGTCACCTTCCCCGAGGAATACGGCGCCGCCGAGCTCGCCGGCAAGGAAGCGGTATTCTCCTGCACGATCAAGGCCGTCAAGGCGCCGAAAGCCGCCGAGATCGACGACGAGCTGGCCAAGCGCTACGGCGCCGAGGACCTCGCCGCGCTCAAAGCCCAGGTGACCGAGCGGCTCGAGGCCGAATACGCCGGCGCCGCCCGGGCGGTGACCAAGCGGGCGCTGCTCGATGCGCTCGACGAGACCGTGAGCTTCGACCTCCCGCCGTCGCTGGTCGAGGCGGAAGCCAGCCAGATCGCCCACCAGCTGTGGCATGACGAGCACCCGGACGAGCACGGGCACAACCACGACCACATCGAGGCGACCGACGAGCACAAGAAGCTCGCCGAACGCCGGGTGAAGCTCGGGCTGCTGCTCGCCGAGCTCGGCCAGAAGGCCGAGATCACGGTGACCGACGCCGAGATGACCCAGGCGATCATGAACCAGGCCCGCCAGTACCCGGGCCAGGAACGCGCCTTCTTCGACTTCGTCCAGCAGAACGCGCAGGTCCGCCAGCAGATCCAGGCGCCGATCTTCGAAGACAAGGTCGTCGACCACATCTTCGAAGGCGCCACCGTGACCGAGAAAGAGGTCTCGAAAGAAGAGCTCGAAAAGGCCGTGGAAGCGCTCGACGAAGAGTGATTTCGAGGCGTCATCGAACGCGGCGGGGGCGCTGAGGCGCCGCATTCGCTTGCGGCAGCGCCAATGTTCGGTTCGATATCGCAAAGACAGGGGCCGCCCAAGTTGGGGCGGCCTTTTGCGTTGGGCGGGCGGTGTCGCCGGGGAGGGTGCGCGCAGAGGCGCTGCATTCGATGACCGCGCAAAACCGCGACCGCCGGTCCGCGTTGCGCACAATCTGTCTCATCAGCCGACCCGAACGCCTCGTGCTTCGCTAGCGCTGCCGCGCGGCGTCCGGTGCGGAAAGGACACCTATTGCATGCAATCGGCTCTAGAAAATGAAGTCGCCGGCATCGATCTCGCTTTTGTGCACGTCTTCGAGGACTATTTTCAGGTCGTCGTAGACGATCTTCGTATTGTCGCCGCCGCCGATTTTCTTGATGGTCAGGTCGCTGAAGCCGATATCGAGCTTGCGAAGATCGATGTCGTCCACTCCAGCCTCGAAGTCCGTTATCCGGTCGCTGCCATCCCTGGTGGATGTGTATATGAAGTCGTCTGCGTCGGCGCCCCCGGTCAGGGTGTCATTGCCTTTGCCGCCAATGATCCTGTCGTTGCCGTTCCCGCCCAAAATGACGTCGTCCCCGCGTCCGCCGTCCAGCTTGTCGTTGCCGTTCTGGCCCTTGAGCGTGTCGGCGCCGGCGTTGCCTTTCAGCTTGTCTTTTCCGCCCGCCCCCTTCAGCGCGTCGTTTCCCTTGCCCCCGGAAATCACGTCGCTCTCGGAAGTGCCCGTAACGGTGTCGTTTCCGTCGAGGGCGTCGTATGTTCCGGGCATCGTCAAGGAAACGACGTCATCGCCATCGGTGAAGAGTGCCGGAGGTTCAAGTCCGATCCCGATGAGCTCGACATAATAGACCACATTTCCGGGGTTCGATATACTTGTCGAATATCCCGAAAGCGCCAGGTGGATGTCCGTGCTCCATGTGCTGAACATGGTAAAAACATCGGAATAATAGGCTCCGTCCGCCGGGTTTCTGTCGAGATTGAAGGGAGCCGGCAGGTGGCTCGGGTCGTACATGCTCATGTAAAGCTGGGTAGTGTCGATCGGGGCGGAGGTTGTCACCTTCAACCTGTAGTCTTCCCCTTGTATCATGCCGTCCACCGCGAAGGTGTCATAGTCCGTATACTCGAACTGGAACCCGGAGAAGTTGAAGAAAGCCTTTGTCGGCGTATTCACTTCGAGGCGCATCACCTGTGCGTCCGGAAGGGTCAATACGGAATTGATATTGGAATAATACAGGTCATACCCGGACGAGTCCACGGACCTGCTTTCAACGATTTCAGTAACAGCCATTGTTCAGTACCCCCAAGTCAGCCGATCCAGGCGGAGCGATGAATGCTCCGGCATCCCCCAAGTCTGCAATCGGCGGGCTGATCCTGCGGCAGTTTCCACGACATATCAAGCGTCAAGCGCGCCGCGCCGAGGTCGACGGGTCGGGAACGCGATCATGCCAGACTGTGACACCGTGTTCATTACGGGCGCATCGGTCCGGTTTGTCTGCGAAACGGAAATAATCACCGTGCAGAGAATAAATTGTTCAGGATATTTGATTGTTCAAACGGTGCGACGGCCCGTCGCGGGCTTGGTTGGCCCCGTACACCCCGGACCGGCGCTCACACCAGCCCGGTCTCTTCCAGCATCCCCAGCCGTTTCGCCTCGTAGTAATAGCCGCGCGCGTACCAGCCCATCGCCGCCGCCTTGTCGCCGCCCGCGACCATGTAGGCCCCGCGCAGGTATTTGACCGCGTATTGCAGGTTCACGTCGGGGTCGAGCAGCCGTTCGGGGGGGCCGGAAAAGCCCATCGTCTGCGCGGTGCGCGGGTGGATCTGCATCAGCCCGTAATAGGGCCCGTTGCGCGCGCCCGGGGTGTGGCGGCTTTCGCGTAGGATCTGGGCGTGGACGAGGTCGCGGGGAACCTCGTAATAATCGGCCCATTTGTTGATCAGCGCGCGCAGTTGCGGGGTTTCGTTCGCATAGAGCGGCGGCTCGCCCGCCTTGAGCCCGGTGTTGAGCGAGGCGTTGCGCCAGGGCAGGACCGTGTCGAGCGCACGCGCGGCGGGGGTCGCGGATTTGGACCCCACGGTGGGCCGCGTACTTGCGCAGGCGCTGAGCGCGGCGGCGGGCAGGGCGGCCAGGAGAAGGCGACGGGACATTCGGGTCATATCCCCCTTTCGGGCCTCGGCCCGGGTCTGGCAAGCGGCGGCTGCGAAACCGGCAAAAACCGGCGGTGGATTGCCGAGGCGGCGCGGGGCGGGCGCACAATGGCGGGCCCGCGGCAGGCGTGTTGCGGTCGGGGCGGCCTCGCTTCTGGCAAAGGCCGGAACGCACACCGCCGACCCCCATGCAGGGGACCGGCGGCGGAAGGGTTCCGGAAATCGCCGGTGCGGCCCGGGATCAGCCGTCGAAATCGATCTCCTGGGTCAGTTTCAGCGCCTCGCCCCGTTCGCTCGCCAGCGCGGTCAGGTCGATATTGTCCGGCGTGAAGCTGCCCCAGCTCGCGACCAGTTCCGAGGGCTGGGCGGCGTCCGAGACCGGGTATTCGTGGTTGGCGGCGGCATAGATCGACTGCGCTTCCGGCGAGGTCAGGAACTCCATGAAGGCCAGCGCGTCGTCGGGGTGCTTGGCATGGGCGGTCATCGCCACGCCGGAGATGTTCACATGGGTGCCGCCGTTTTCGAACACCGGGAATTCGATCCGGACGGAATTGGCCCAGGCGCGCTGTTCCTCGTCTTCGAGCATTTCGCCCATGTAATAGGTGTTGCCCAGCGAGATGTCGCATTCGCCGGCCCAGATCGACTTCACCTGCGCGCGGTCGTTGCCCTGGGGTTTCATCGCCAGGTTGGCCTTGAGCCCTTCGAGCCAGGTCTTGGTGTACTCGGGCCCGTGGTGCTCCAGCATCGCCGCGGTGAGGGCGGTGTTGTAGGCATGGGTGCCCGAGCGGGTGCAGATCCGGCCCTTCCACTTCGGGTCGGTGAGGTCTTCGTAGGTGGTCACCTCGCCCTCGGCGACACGGTCCTTCGAGGCGTAGACGATGCGCGCGCGCGAGGTCAGGCCGAACCACTGGTTGCCCGCGTCGCGGAAGGCGGCGGGCAC
>JAGRMP010000167.1 GCA_020441225.1 Maritimibacter sp.
GCGATCATGATCGCCGACATGGCAGGGGCCCCGCTCTACGTGGTGCACACCTCCTGCGAGGAGGCGCATGAGGCGATCCGGCGGGCCAAGATGCAGGGCAAGCGCGTCTGGGGCGAGCCGCTCATTCAGCACCTGACGCTCGATGAGAGCGAATATTTCAACCCCGACTGGGACCATGCCGCGCGTCGGGTGATGAGCCCGCCGTTCCGCGACAAGAAGCACCAGGACAGCCTCTGGGCCGGCCTGCAATCGGGTTCGCTCAGCGTGGTCGCGACCGACCATTGCGCGTTCACCACTGAACAGAAGCGCTACGGGGTCGGCGATTTCACCAAGATCCCCAACGGCACCGGGGGGCTCGAAGACCGGATGCCGATGCTCTGGACCCACGGGGTGGCGACGGGGCGGCTGACGATGAACGAGTTCGTCGCCGTGACCTCGACCAACATCGCCAAGATCCTCAACTGCTATCCGAAAAAAGGCGCGATCCTGGTGGGGGCGGATGCCGATATCGTGGTCTGGGATCCGGAGAAGGAAAAGACCATCACCGCCGAGAGCCAGCAGTCGAACATCGATTACAACGTGTTCGAGGGCAAGCATGTGAAGGGCCTGCCGCGCTTTACGCTCTCGCGCGGCTACGTGGCGATCCACGACGGCGAGGTGCGCACGCGGGAAGGCCATGGCGAATTTGTCGCCCGCGAACCCAACGCCACCGTCAACCGCGCGCTGTCGAAGTGGAAAGAGCTCACCGCGCCGCAGCCGGTGAAACGCACCGGCATCCCGGCGACGGGGGTGTGATGACCCACGCCCGACCCGAGGCGCCCGCGGGCGTGCTGGAGGCCGCCGTCTATGTCGAGGATCTCGACGCCGCCGAGGCCTTTTACGGCGGCGTCATCGGGCTCGACGTGATGCGGCGGCACAAGCCCCGGCACGTGTTCTTTACCGCGGGGCAAAGCGTGGTGCTCGTGTTCAACCCGGCCGAGACGGTCAAGCCGCCCTCGTCGGACAGCCTGCCGGTGCCGCCGCACGGGGCCACGGGGGCAGGGCATATCTGCTTCCGGGTGCCGGGCGCCGCGCTCGACGGCTGGGCCGAGCACCTGGTGGCGGAGGACGTCGAGATCGAGGCCGATTTCACCTGGCCCAACGGCGCGCGCTCGATCTACGTGCGCGATCCGGGCGACAACAGCGTGGAATTCGCCGAACCGAAACTGTGGGGATTCGAAGCGTGAAGACACCCGTCATCAAGGCCGAGGGGCTGAACCTCACCTTCGAGACCCGCGACGGCCCGGTGCATGCGCTCAAGGGCGTGGACCTCGAGATCAACCGCGGTGAGTTCGTGAGCTTCATCGGCCCCTCGGGCTGTGGCAAGACCACCTTCCTCAGGGTGATCGCGGCGCTGGAACACCCGACGGGTGGGACCATCACGGTCAATGGCATGACGCCCGACGAGGCGCGGCGGTCGCGGGCCTATGGTTACGTGTTCCAGCATGCGGGGCTGTATCCCTGGCGGACGATTGCCGGAAACATTCGGTTGCCGTTGGAAATCATGGACTTCCCGAAGGCCGACTACGACAAGCGCGTGGCCGAGGTGCTGAAGCTGGTCGACCTCGACGGCTTCGGCCAGAAGTTCCCCTGGCAGCTCTCGGGCGGCATGCAGCAGCGGGCATCGATTGCCCGGGCGCTCGCCTTCGATGCCGACATCTTGCTGATGGACGAACCCTTCGGGGCGCTCGACGAGATCGTGCGCGACCATCTCAACGAACAGCTCCTGGAGCTCTGGGCGCGGACCGAAAAGACCATCGGCTTTGTGACACATTCGATCCCCGAGGCGGTCTATCTTTCGACCAAGATCGTCGTGATGTCGCCCCGTCCGGGGCGGATCACCGACGTGATCGAGAGCACCCTGCCGAGGGAGCGCCCGCTCGACATCCGCGACACGCCGGAGTTTCTCAAGCTCGCCCACCGGGTGCGCGAGGGGCTGAGGGCGGGGCATGCCTATGACGATTGAGCCGCGCTGGAACCGGACGGGGGAGAAAGCGCGATGAAATCGATCCTCCCCATCCTCACCGTGGTCGCCGCCATCGTGGTGGCCTGGTACATCGCCGCCGTGCCGATGAACGCGCAATGGGCGCGGGATCAGGCGGCGCGGGCGGATATCACGCTCAGTACGAAAGAGCTGATCGCCGACACCTGGAGCCAGGAGCGCCCGCGTCTGCCGGCCCCGCACCAGGTGGTGGCGGAGCTCTGGGGCTCGACCGGGGCGCTGGCGTTGGAGGGCAAGGCCTTTTCCCGCCGGTCGCTGATCACCCACGCCTGGTACACCCTGTCCGCCACGTTGCTCGGCTTCGTCATCGGCACGGCCGCGGGGGTGCTGCTGGCGGTGGGGATCATCTACAACCGGGCGATGGACATGGCGGTGATGCCCTGGGCCATCGCCTCGCAGACGATCCCGATC
>JAGRMP010000168.1 GCA_020441225.1 Maritimibacter sp.
TCGCCTGCCTGCTCGCCAACACGCTCACCGCCACGGCGCGGGTGAACGGGCTGCCCGAGCCCGAAGGCCTCACCGCCTGAGGCGGGGCCGCCGCTCTAGCGCGGCATCGGCAGGGCGCAGGGCGTGGGGCCGGTCATGACCGCCAGCGCGCCCGCGCCCATGAGGGCGGAGAGCGCCGCGGCGTCGGTGCGCAGGCCCCCGGTATAGGTGCCGTAGGCGGGCAGGATCGCCCGGTCGGCATCGACGAGAAGGCAGGGGCGCGACCGGCCGCTCAGCCGCACCTTGGGGTGGTAATGGCCTGAAATCTCGCCGCTTTCGCCGGGCACGGCGATATGGCGGTATGTGAGGGGCCCGCGCGTGACCTCGGCGCGGTGGCTGCCGCCCAGATCGACCGGTCCCGGGTCGTGGTTGCCTTCGATCCAGATCCAGCGCCGCCCGGCCATCAGCCGCGTGAGCCAGTCGCGGGCCTCGCCCGCGAGCCCGCGCGCCGCGGCGGTGTCGTCGAAGGTGTCGCCGAGGCAGACGATCTCCATGGCGCCGGTGGTCTCGATATCGGCCTCGAGGCGCGCGAGCGTGTCGCGGACCTCGTAGGGCGGCAGGAGCGCGCCGGCATTGCGGGCGTAGCGCTCGGAGCGGCCGAGGTGCAGATCGGAGACGCAGAGCAGCCGTTCCGTCGCCCACCACAGCGCGCCCGAGGGGAGCAGGGTGAGCGCGGCGCCGGCGAGGGTAAACCGATATCCGTTCATGCTTCGTTCGAACCCGGTTTCGGGGCCGAATGCAAGGGCGAAGTGGGGCCGGGACTGGGGCCGGGACGAAAACACCGGCCGCGGGGGCCGGTGCGCAAAGTGTCGGTCCGGGGGGCGCCTCAGCGTCCGACCGAGATCAGGATCAGAACCAGATAGATCACCGGGACCAGAGCAACCATGGTGATCCCGACGCCCGCGAGGCCGCCGAGGGCAAAGCCGAGGCCGAGCGCGCCGAGGAGCGCGGCGGCGAGCAGAAAGCCCCAGAGTTCGCCCGGGTTGGACAGGTCACGATTGTGTTTCTCGCCCGGAAGCGGGGTCCGGGTGGTTTCGGTGTTCTGGTCGGCTTTCGGGGTGTTGGACAGGTCCATCGCGCGTCTCCTCACTGTGTGTGAGGGCGCTTGTCACCCAGTTATCTGGCTATTCAAATAAGCAAATTTGTCGCACCGCATCACAAAATCCGGCGCAGGAAGGTCTGGCCGGACGGGGTGTCGCGGGGCGGGGCCGGCTTAGCGGCCGACCGAGACGAACACCATGGCGATGAACATCACCAGCGTAACCAACAACATGACCATGACCAGGGCAGGCAACATCTCAGGGCTCCTTCACGTGTTTTCGAGGGGAATGCGCGTCCCTTGCGCGCGAGGATAACCCGGGCGCGCCCTGCTTGTGAAGCGCTGCTTGGGGACGCTGTGTCGCAGGGAGAAAACGCCGGTGCGCCAGGGGATTACGCCATCACGTCCGCGAGGAAGGCGGGCAGGTTGTCGGTGTGGTAGTGGATATGCGCGGCCGGTGCGGCCCTGGGGGCGACATGCACGGTGCGCATCCCCTTGGCGTGCGGCACGGCGAGGTTGCGCGGGTCGTCCTCGAACATCGCCGCGGCCAGCGGGTCGAGCCCGTCGGCGGCGAAGATGGTCTCGAAGGCCTCGACATGCGGCTTGGGGTGGAACCCGGCCTCCTCGACGCCATAGATCGCGTCGAACAGGCCCGACAGCCCGCGTGCCTCGATCACCCGCTCGGCATAGGGCACGGTGGCGTTGGTGAAGACGATCCGCCGGCCGGGCAGATCGCCGATCCGGGCGGCAAGCTCGGGATCGGGGGCGAGGCCGGCGAAGGAGATGTCGTGGACCGCGTCGAGATAGGGGCCGGGGTCGATGCCGTGGACCTGCATCAGCCCGGCAAGCGTGGTGCCGTAGTCGCGCCAGTACTGGGCGCGCAGCCGGTCGGCCTCGGAATGGTCGACGCCGAGCGCCTCCATCACCCATTGCGTCATCTTCACCTCGATCTGGTCGAAGAGCGCGGCGGAGGGCGGGTAAAGCGTGTTGTCGAGGTCGAAGACCCAGGTGGTGACATCGGTGAAGCGTTTGGCGTGCATGGGCGACGCATAGGGGAGGCGGGGGCCGGTGGCAAGGGCGGGCGCGGGGCCGGTCCGGTGTCGGCGGTAGCGCGGGCGGGAGCGGGGGCCAGCCCCCGCGCCCCCGAGGTATTTCGGGACCAAAGAAGGGGGCGGCGGAGGCTCGCAGCCCGGCCTCGCGCGGTTTCGGGGTACCATCGTACACCGTCAAAGCTTGAATGTGGCCGCGCCAGATGCATTATCGGTCCATCACCGCAGGGAGGCGCGCATGACCGAGGAAAAACCGGCGACCAAGGACGCTTACGGGTTGATCCTCGAAGCGATCGACGACGGGCTGTACAAACCCGGCGACCGGATGGTCGAGAGCGAGCTCGCCGAGCGCTTCGGGGTGTCGCGCACGCCGATCCGCGAAGCGCTGCAGCGGCTCGAGACCCAGAGCCTGCTCACCCGCGACGGCCGCTCGCTGATCGTGGCCTCGCTCGACCACAACCAGCTCGCCGAGCTCTACGCGGTGCGGGCCGAGCTCGAAGGGCTGGCGGCGCGGCTTGCGGCCCAGCATGCCGCGCCCGAGGAAGTGCGGGTGCTGCGCGAGATGGTCGAGGAGGACCGCGCCATGATCGGCAATCCCGCGGCGCTGGCGCGGACCAACCGGCGGTTTCACAAGCAGGTGCATCTGGCCAGCCACAATCGCTACCTGGTGCAGCAGCTCGATCTCGTGCACCGGACCATGGCGCTGCTCGCGACGACCTCGCTGGCCGTCGAGGGGCGGTCGGAAATGGCGATCGCCGAGCACGAGGCGATCGTGAACGCGATCGAGGCGCGCGACGGCGAGGCGGCGGCGGAGGCGCTGCGCAAGCATATCTCGTCGGCCTTCGCGACCCGGCTCAGGCTCGATTCCGCCAGCGCTGAAACGGCCGGCTAGCGCCCCAGATGTCGTGGTCGCGGTGCAGATGCCCGTGGCTGGTCTTGTCCCAGTAGAACGGCTTGGTGGCGATCTCGACGATGCCCTTGAGCGCCGCCACCGAGGCGAGCGGCCAGTAGACATGCAGCGTCGGCACCCATTTCATCAAGAACCGGTGTTCGTCGTCGGCCACTGCCATCATGCCCACGGCGATGGTCAGCAGCTCGGAAAAGAAAAAGATCCCGCCGAGGATCCAGAAGGCCGCGGGCGGCAGGATGCCCACGAGCGGGTGCGGCAGGCCGAGGGCGAGCAGCCAGAAGCTCCACAGGAAGGGGGCGAGCAGGAACTGGCTGAGCGTGCCGAGAAAGAGGAGCTGGACGCCCGCGAATTTCCACGGACCCAGCTCGTCGAACAGGCGCGTGGGCGCGCGCATGTGCACGCCCCAGGTCATCGCGTAGCCCTTGATCCAGCGCGAGCGCTGCTTGATCCAGGGCCAGGGACGGCAGTTGGCCTCTTCCTTGGTCACGGTGTCGATGAGTTCCGTGCGGTAGCCGTGGCGGGCGAGGCGGATGCCGAGATCGGCGTCTTCGGTAACGTTATGCGCGTCCCAGCCGCCGAGCTCTTCGAGCGCGGTGCGGCGGAAAAACAGCGTGGTGCCGCCGAGGGGGACGGCGAAGCCCATCTTTTCCAGCCCCGGCAGCATGATCCGGAACCAGGTCGCGTACTCGATGGCGAAGGCGCGGGCGAGCCAGTTTTCGCGCGGGTTGTAGAAGTCGAGCATGCCCTGCAGGCAGGCGACGGAGGGCCCGCGTTCGGCGAAGCGGCGCACGATCCGGCGGATTTGCCCGGGCTCGGGCGCGTCTTCGGCATCGTAGACGCCGATGATCGAGCCATGGCAGAAATCGAGCGCGAAATTGAGCGCGCGGGGCTTGGTGCGCACCGCGCCCTCGGGCACGGTCACCTGCCGCATCCAGGGCGGCAGGGCGGAGCGGGCGAGGGTCTCGCGGGTGAGGGTGTCGTCGGCCTCGACCACGAGGCAGATGTCGAGCAGTTCGCGCGGGTAGTCGAGCGCGTCGAGCCGGCGAATGAGCCGCCCGGCGATCTCACGCTCGCGAAACAGCGGCACCAGGATCGAGACGGTCGGCAGGCGCAGCGCGTCGGCGGTGTGGGCGGTGCCCGCGTCCGGGGCGGTGCGGGTGGCTTGACGGGTGCGGCGGTAGATCAGCGCGGCGCTCGCTTTGAGCCCGGTGTTGACGAGCAGGGTGAGCACGGCCCAGGCGGTGAGCAGCGAAAAGGCGGCGACCGGGGCCAGAACGGCGAGCGCCGCGACGGCGGCGAGCCCGGCGGTGGCGAAGCGCCAGACCGGGCCTGTCTGCACCGTCCGGCAGCTTTCCGAGGCGGCCACCCGGGTTTCGGCGCGGCCGGTGAGCGCGCGGCGCCGCGCGGCGATGAGCGCGGTCTGGATCGCGGTTTCGGGCGCGACGGCGAGGCGGATCGGACCGAAGCTGTCGGGCAGCCAGCGGCTGATCTCGGCGAACTCGGCGGGGCGCGAGCAGATCACCACCGTGGCGCCGGCGACGCGTTTCCACGGCAGGACGCCGTTGCGCACGCAGTTTTCCGCCCCGATGGCGTCGACCAGCCGCGCGTCGGGCGGCTCAGCGGCGAGATCGGCGACGGCGCAGCCGTATTGGGTCGAGAGCGCGCGGTAGAGCGCCGCTTCGCTGACCATTTCGCGGGCGAGGAGGATGTCGCCGAACCGCGCTTCTTCGCGCTCCTGCAGGGCAAGCACCTGGGCCAGTTCGGCCCGGGTGAGCGCGCCCTGTTCGACCAGGATCTCGCCGAGCGGGCGGTGTTTCGGTCTGCCGGTCGCGGTGGCGGTGCGGCGCTGCGCCACGAGATGCGGGGCGTCGGTGTGGGGCTGGGGGGCGCCGGGCGTGCCGGTGATGCGGGGCGGCGGCGCGGAAAAGATCGGCTTCGGCGCGGGGCGCAGGGGGAAGTCGACCACGTGCTCGCCGTCGCCGTGGCGCGGCGGGG
>JAGRMP010000001.1:0-331 GCA_020441225.1 Maritimibacter sp.
CCACCCCGCCGAGGCCGAGCAGCAGCCCCAGCGCCGGGACGATAGCGCCGCGGGTGAGATAGCCCGGCACATAGGTCAGCGCGGTGGCCAGCACGACGATCTGGGTCATCGGTTTGACCGCGTTTGGATCGGTCATGGCGAACAGGGTGATGAGGCCGAACGAGGTCAGGATGCCGCCGGCCGCGCCGATGGCCGAGAACACGACCCCGACGAGGGCGCCCCAGCCCAGAACGGCCGCAAGCGTGGTGACCTCCATGATCCGGCTCCCGCGAATGACGTTGCGGCAGGCTAGAAGGCGCGCGCACCGCCACCAAGGGCACGCGATGCCGCA
>JAGRMP010000001.1:428-6343 GCA_020441225.1 Maritimibacter sp.
TGCGAGGGATCCCATGGGTCGTCTGTTGGTTCTGTTCTTCCTGATGCCGTGGTGGGCCTATGTCCCCGCGTCGCTCGGGGTGCTCTGGCTCGGCGAACGGGTCTACGAACAGGCGCTCGAGACCGAGGCAGAAAAGGCTGCGGCGCTGGAGGCCGCGGCGCCTGGGCCGATCGACATCGGCACGTTCGACCGCGCCCGCGACATTCACCCCGCGGACGAGGTCAACGTCGTCGGGCTGATCGACCACAATCTCGATTACGAGCTGGTCCAGCGCACCAACGGCGTGCCGACCAAGACGCGCTATCTCTACATGCTCTTCGGCGCTGACGAATACGGCTCCAAGGTGGTGCGCGGCGCGCTGATGCTCGACAAGGGCGAAGAGGCGGCGTTCATCGACGGCAAAGCCGATGAATGGGCCGTGGACGCGACGGCCGATTACTGGGTCTATGCCTTCAACGGCTTCGGGAAACGCTCGGCGACGCTCAGCGAGATGGTCGACGACGCCATCGCGGAACAGGGTCTGACCAAGGCCCAGGATTTCATCTTCATCGAACCCTTTTTCGAAGGGCGCGAGGCAGCGCTGGCGGCGCATGGCGTGCCCGACCAGACGCGCCAGATCTTCTGGGGCATCGCCGCCTTCGTGGCGTTGATCGGGGTGGTGAAACGGGTGAAATCCGTCCGCACCCGCCCGGCGCCCGAGGCGGAGGAGGCGGTCGATCTCACACAGCTCGACCCGGAACACACCGCGCCCGAGCCGGAGATCTACGCCGCCACCGCGGCAGCCTACGCCGCGCCCGAGGGCATTGAAGACGACACTCCGATCGGTCGCCTTGCGCGCCGGTCCGGCACCCGCCCGGCGCCCGCCCATGAAGAGGCCTCCGTCTACCGCACCTACCGCGCACCGGACCCCGAATTCGACGACGATGCCCCGCAAGCGGCAGACGCCTTTGACGACCCGTATTACGCAGACGAGCCGGCCGGGACTTTTGCCTACGAAGACGATGCCGGGGCCGATGGCATCGCGGACACCCAGGTCGCTGCGCAGGCCGGCGCCGCAGCGCAGCCCGGGCAGAAATCCTCTGCCGCGTCCTTCTACGCCAAGCTTGCGCTGGGCATGCTGCTGGTGGGCACGCTTGCCTACGACCCGTCGCTGCTCACCTCCAGCCTGCCGATCGCGGGCATTGCGCTGTTCTGGTTCGGCGTCTTCGTGGTTGTCCGTCGGCTGCGAAAGGGCACCCGCCAGCTCGTCGGCCGGGTGAAACCCGCACCGCAGCACAGCCGCCGTCCCGACGGGGTGGCGCAACGCGGCGCGGTCTGAACCCGGCCCCGGGCTTTCGCGCCCCCGCAAGCCCCGTGCTGCGCCCCTTTTCCGGGGCCTTGAAATGCTTCGCCACATCCCGTAAGTGCCCCTTGTTCCGCGAAAGGCAGCATGATGGCGAAGACCAATCCGTTTCAGTACATCCAGCAGGTCCGCTCCGAGGTCTCCAAGGTCGTGTGGCCGACCCGGCGCGAGGTGTTGCTGACCACCGGCATGGTGGTGGCCCTTGCTGCGCTGACGGCGCTGTTTTTCTCGCTGGTTGATCTGGTGATCCGCTTCGGGCTGACCAACGTCCTCTCGGCCTTCGGCTGAGCGCCGCGGGAAACACCTTGAACCGAAGGGGTTTCGGGGCTAATCCGGGCGCCAACCCTTTTCGGCGTGCGATCGCGCGCCGGTTTTCTGTTGCGGGTCGGGCGTATGCGCCGCAGGTCCCGCGAAATCCTGTATGCCGGGCGCTGAGACGTGCCCACCAGAGACGAGGCTGAAACGAAATGGCGAAACGGTGGTACTCGGTGAGCGTGCTCTCGAATTTCGAGAAGAAGATCGCCGAACAGATCAAGCAAGCCGTCGCCGAGAACGCGCTTGAGGACGAGATCGACGAAGTGCTGGTGCCGACCGAAGAGGTCATCGAGGTGCGCCGCGGCAAGAAGGTCACGACCGAGCGCCGGTTCATGCCGGGCTACGTGCTCGTCCACATGGAGATGTCCGACCAGGGCTATCACCTGATCAACTCGATCAACCGCGTCACAGGCTTTCTCGGGCCCCAGGGCCGGCCGATGCCGATGCGCGATGCCGAGGTGCAGGGCATTCTCGGCCGGGTCGAGGAAGGCGTGGAAGCGCCGCGCACGCTCATCCATTTCGAGGTCGGCGAGACCGTGTCGGTCACCGACGGCCCGTTCGAAGGCTTCGACGGCCAGGTCGAGGGTGTGGACGACGACAACCAGCGGCTCAAGGTCTCGGTCTCGATCTTCGGCCGCGCGACCCCGGTGGAACTGGAATTCACCCAGGTCACGAAGCAGAGCTGACCCGGCAAACCACCGGCTGCGAACGGTTCGATAGCTTTTCGAGGGCGCGTGCCACTGGCCGCGCCCTTTTCCGTGTCAGCTCTTGCGCAGGACCCGCGCCGGTACGCCGACCGCGACAGCGCCTTCGGGCACGTCCTCCAGCACCACCGCGTTCGCGCCCACCGTGGCGCCGCGGCCGACCTCGACAAGGCCAAGGATGCACGCGCCCGCCCCGATATCGGCCCCGTCGCCGATCACCGGCCAGTCGCGCAACCGGTCGGTCCGGGCGATCCCCAGCGTGGTGTTCTGGCGAAGCGTCACGTCATCGCCGATCGCGCGCGCGACCAGGATCATGCCGCCGAAATGCTCGAGCTTGACCCGGCGGCCGACATTGACGGTGTAGGGCAGATCGATCCCGCAAAACCACTGCGTCATCCGCGCGCCGAACCGGTAGACGAAGCTCAGGGGCGCGCGCAGCGCCTTCGGCTTCACCGACATCCGCCAATTGCCGAACCGGTGCCAGAACAGCGCCCAGAAGCCCTGCGAAAACAGCCCGCCCGCATGGGTGCGGTAGTCTTCGGCAACGAGCGCCATCAGCCCGAGCCCGGCTGGGTTGCGGTTGGCGACGCCGCAGTTGTGGATGTCGTCATGCAGCGATGGATCGTCGATGATGCGCTGCGCATACCTCGTCTGGGCGGGAATGTCCGGACGTCTCTTGGACTGGCCGACGCGTCCCGCAGGAACAACGTCGTCCATCGATAGGTTGATTTCGCTCACGGCCACCTGCCCAGTTATCGTTTTGCTTACGGACCCAGGTAAGGATTCGCGTAGCTTGGCGATCATGTCAAGCAAGACGCAAGGAGAGGTATCCCCCAGCGCGTGAACCGCAATTTCTGGCTGACTTCCGCGCAAAACCGAGCCGGGACAGGCGCCACCCTGCCGATCCGCGAAACCGCGATCCGGAGACCGCGCGGCTATCGCTCGTTCGCGCCTTTGCCGGCAAGAATCCGGTCGTGGAACTTCGCAATCCGCGCCACCCGGGTCGCCGCCTGCTTGGCGCCACCCAGGTTGATCACGTAGCTTCGCTGCCGCCCGGGCGTGAGCGCGTGAAACGCCTCGGCAAGCTCGGGGTCGGCGTCGAGCGCTTCGATGAGCTCGTCCGGCAGCTCGACCGCGCGGTCGACCTTCGGCGGCACCACGCCGCGTTCGGCATAGCCCATGAGCTCGGCCAGGTAGGCCCGGATGACCGGCTCAAGCGCCGCGGGGCCATCGTTCGACGTGAAATAGAGCACGTTCTTCACCGCCGAATTGGGGCCGGCGGGGCGCAGGATGCCTTCGGGATCCTTCAGCAGCGCGCCATTCATGAAGGTGAAGCGGAAATCGTCGCGAAACGCCCCCATGAGGGCGATGTTGCGCTCGGCGTGCATGTAACACGGATGCGCCCATTTCACATGTTCGCTGAGCCCCATGTCGAGACAGATCCGCCTGAGCGCGTTGAGCCCGTCGATCCATGCCCGGGTCGAGCAATCGGGGGTGTCGAACCGGTCGCAACGGCCGCAGCCCTTGGTAAAGAAATCGTCGGCATCGGTAATCATCGCCATGCGTTGCGCGCCTCCCTGCGGGCGGGTCGCTGTCCCCGCCCGCAAGCCTAGCACGCAGTGCCGAAGCTCAGCACCGGAAAATCAGCTTTCCGGTCCGAGGTCTGCCAGCCAGTCGCGCACGGCGGCGGCAAAGACCGCAGGGCATTCTTCCTGGGGCACATGCCCGCAACCTGGGAGTTCGACATAATCCGCGCCGGCGATCGCCTGGCTCAGGCGCCGGCTGTCTGCGACCGGGATCACCGCGTCGCTGTCGCCGGTCAACACCAGCACCGGCAGCGACAGCCCGGCAAGGGCGCCGTCGAGCGGCGGCATGGTCCAGCTCTGCAGATAGGCCCACAGGGCCAGGTCCCAGCCTTCGGCGCGGGTGTGGATCAGGGTCTTGTCCATCCGGTCCGGGTCCATCCGCTCCGGGTCCGCCCAGGTCTGTCGGATGAAACGCTCCGAACCGCCGATACCGCGGGCGAGCAGCGGCCCGAGGCGCTCGACCTGGGGCAGCCGCATCAGCCAGCCGGGCATGTTCTCGTCGACGTAGACGGCGGCATCGGCGAGCACCAGACCGGCGACCCGGTCGGGCGCGGCCGCCGCCGCCTGCACCGCGAGATTGGCGCCGTAGGAATTGCCCACAAGCACCGCCCGTCCGATCCCGAGCGCATCCATGAGCTGGGTCACCCGGGCGACGGCGGCCTCGGGCGCATAGGGCGAGGGACCGGTCCAGGTGCCGGGCAGGAGCTTTTCGCTGAGCCCGTAGGGCGCCTGGTCATAAGCGACCACCCTGCAATCCTCGGACAGGGGCGCCATGACCGCGTCCCAGGTCTCGGCGTTGAACACCGAGCCGTGCAGCAGAACGAGGGTGCAGGGCGCATCCGGCGCCCCGGCCTCGCGGTAGCGGATGTCGATCCCGTCGGTGCCGTCGAAGGGCAGGGTGACGAACCGGTCCTCGGGTCCGGCAAGCGCCGCGACGGGCACCAGCCCGGTGAGCGGTCGGACGGGCATCACGAGCGGCAGGATCGCGGCGGCGAGGACCAGTGCGGCGACCGCGCCGCCCACCCATTTCAGAGCTCTCTTCATGATCGTTCCTCAATGGCCGCGGGCCAGCGCCTCGAGCGCGGCGATGGCGGCCGCGACCAGCCTGTCGACCGCCGCGGGGTGACGCCCGGCCGCGGCGGCGCCCGCTTCGACGATGCCCCAGGCCATATCGGCGAGCGCCGGGTCCGGCGTGGTGCCGGGATGTTGCGCCGCAATCACCTCGTCCATCACCGCGCGGGGCGAGACCGCGTGGCGGGCGAGACGGTCGCGCGCCTGAGCGGTCATTACGGTTTCCAGCGCCAGGGGCGCATGTCCGGCGCTGGCCTCGATCGTGAACCGGGCGATGGCGGCGAGCTGGTCGGCGGGGGTCGCGGCCCCGGCAATCTGCTCGCGCAGCGCCCCGGCCATCGCCGAGGCGTGCATCTCCAGCGCCGCCTCGGCCACCGAGGAGATGTCGGGGAAATGGTTGTAGACCGTCTGCCGGCTGATCCCGGCGCGCTCGGCGATGGCCGCCATGGTCACGCCCGCCCCGCCGTGTTCCGCGATCAGCGTCAACGTGGTTTCGACGATTCGGGCGATCTGCTTGTCCTGGGCTGTCATATCGACACTCCTTCTCTGAATTTGGACATATTGTCCAAAAATGGACAGTCTGTCAATATCCCGCGCGCAAGTCGGGTCCCGCCCCCCCCCCCGAATCCCTTGCAAAGCCGAAGCGATGGGCGTATCCCCGCGCCGATCAGGCCTACCCCACCGGGTATGGCCTGGCTTCATGCGTGGGAGGCGAGGGCGCGCGCGTCCGGACCGGACCACGTCAACACACCAGGCGGGCGACGCGTCGCACCGCTGTTGATCAAAGGAGAGACCAGATGGCCAAGAAGGTCGCTGGCAAGATGAAGCTGCAGATCCCTGCAGGTCAGGCCAACCCCTCGCCGCCCGTCGGCCCCGCGCTCGGTCAGCGTGGCATCA
>JAGRMP010000001.1:6372-6954 GCA_020441225.1 Maritimibacter sp.
CAACGCCAAGACGCAGGACATGGAACAGGGTGCGCCCTGCCCGACCGAGATCACCTACTACCAGGACAAATCCTTCGCGATGGTGATCAAGACGCCGCCGGCGTCCTATTTCCTCAAGAAGGCTGCCGGTCTCAAGCCGGTCGGCAAGCGCAACCGCCCGAAAGGCGCGGTGAACCCGGGCCGCGAAGTTGTCGCCAGCGTGACGGTCAAGCAGGTGCGCGAGATCGCCGAAGCGAAGATGAAAGACCTCAACGCCACCGATATCGAGGGCGCGATGAAGATCATCGTCGGCTCGGCGTCGTCGATGGGTATCGAGGTGAAAGGGTAAGTCATGGCCAAGCTTGGAAAACGCACCCGCGCCGCCCGTGAAGCCTTCGCCGGCAAGGACGACGTCACCGTCGAGGAAGCCATCGCGCTCGTGAAGGGCAACGCCAAGGCGAAATTCGACGAAACCGTCGAGATCGCGGTGAACCTCGGCGTCGACCCGCGCCACGCCGACCAGATGGTCCGCGGCAAGGTCTCGCTGCCCAACGGCACCGGCAAGACCATGCGCGTCGCCGTCTTCGCCCGGGGCGACAAGGC
>JAGRMP010000012.1 GCA_020441225.1 Maritimibacter sp.
GAACGCATGCGCGCGGTCCTGGGCCTGCTCGACGCCCGTGCGCCCGACTTCCTGTACGAAGGCGAGATGTCGGTCGAGGCGGCGCTCGATGCTGCCGAGCGCACCCGCATCTTCCCCAACGCCCGGTTCGAGGGGCCGGCGAACGTGTTGGTCTTTGCCACCACCGAGGCCGCGTCCGCCGTGCGCAACGTGCTCAAGATGCGCGCCGGCGCGCTTGAGGTCGGGCCGATCCTGATGGGGATGGGCAACCGTGCCCATATCGCGACGCCGTCGATCACCGCCCGCGGGCTGCTCAACATGTCCGCCCTGGCCGGCACCCCGGTCGACCAGTACGGCTGAGCCCGGCGCGCGCGGCCTCAGGCTCCGCCGTTGCCGGCCTGGCGCTTGAGGTTCACCGTCAGTTCGGAGTCGTTGCGGATGAACAGATCGCGGTGCCCGAGCGGCGTGCGGATGTCGTGCTCGCGAAACTTTTTCCAGATCGCCACGAGCACGTCGCTGCGCACGTTGATGACGCCGTTGGACGGGTCCTCGATCCAGAACCGCATTTCCAGGTTCACGCAGCTTTCGCCGAAGCTCATGAGACGACACACCGGCGCAGGATCGCCCAGCACCCGCGGTGTCGCGCTGGCGGCCTCCACGGCGATCTGCATCGCCAGGGGCACGTCGCTGTCGAAGGAGATCGCGATGGGTGTCAGCAGACGCAGCCGATTGTGGGTGTAGGACCAGTTGACGATGCGCTGCGAAATCAACTCGTCGTTCGGCACCAGCCATTCGGTGCCGTCCCGGGTGGTGAGCGAGACGTAGCGGGCATTGAGCGCGGTCACCCAGCCGAACAATTGCACTGTCCGGTTGTTGGGGTCGCTGAGTTCTATGACGTCGCCGGGTTTGATCGAGCGGTCGAACAGCAGGAGCAACCCGCTGATCAGGTTCGAGATCGACTTCTGCATCCCGAACCCGAGGCCGACGCCGAGCGCACCGGTAAACAGCGCGAATGCCGTGAGGTCGATGCCGAGACTCGACAGGACCACGACCAGCGCCAGCGTGATCAGCGAGAACCGGAGCAACTTGCCCGTCAGCACCCTGAGTGACGGGGTCAGGCCGCGGATGTTCTGCACGCGGGAGTCGAGCAGCCGCGCCGCCGCCAGCGCGAGCCAGAGCAGGACCACGAGTTCGATCGATCCGCGCAGCACGTCCAGGATCGACAGGTGCACGCTGCCGATCCGCAGGCCGAGCCGGTCGAGCTGAACGATCGTCGGCTCCAGGAGGTCGACGGTATTGAGTGTCGCGACCGCGAATGCAGGGACGGCGATGGCGCGGGACCAGAAGCTGTTCTGAATGAGACCCGACAGCAGCCGGATGAAGATCCAGGCAACCAGGAGGTTCGCCGTGGTCGAGAGCAGGAGCGTGGGCCAGGCAAAGCTGCGCGCCACCAGCATCGCGATCAGGACCAGGATCAAGGCGATGACTGGCACCAGAACCGAGAGCGCCGCTGCCATTACCCCGAGCGCCAGCCGGTTGGAAACGTGCATAGCGGCAATCCTCTGGGCCAGCCAGGTCTTCGGCAGTTTCGCGGCGACCGCGGCCAGGACAAAGGCGGCGGCCACGGCGGCGAGCTGCCAGAAGGTCGACAGGACCAGCACTTGCGTCAGGATCCAGTACTCGGCCCGCATCTGCAGGTTCTCAAGAGCGATGATATCGATGAGACGCTGGTAGCTTTCCATGCAAACCCGTTCCTTGTCGCGATTGGACGAGTATCGTCTCCGATCCGGGGCGAATCAACACGATGGATGACCCCGGTGCGGCTTCCAAAGGGACCCGGTCCGTGTATCATTGGTGCCGACAAGACGGTTGGGACCGGGGCAGCCGCGGGTTTGCCGCCGGAAAATCCGCTGTCCGGAGCCGTCCGGAGCCGTACGGGGCCGTCTGGAAGAGAGGAGCATATGCGCGAATTGCCCGACACCGGCCCGCTTGCGCGTGCGATTGCGCAATGTCGGAGCGCCTGGGTCCTTCTCGGGGCCCTGCTGCTGCTGGTCGGGGCGCCGATGTCCGCCCGGGCCGCCGACTTGCGGCTCGTCACCATCGCGACGGGCGAAAAGACAGGCGTCTATTACCTGGTCGGCGGCAAGCTGTGCGGACTGGTCAACGCGCATCGCTGGGAGCACGGCGTCCGCTGCCTGAGCGAGGCAACGGGCGGGTCGATCGACAATCTGCGCAAGCTGCGGGCGGGCCAGGCCGATTTCGCCATCGTCCAATCCGACTGGCAATACAATGCGTTGGAGGGCAAGGGCCTGTTCGAGGCACCGGGTCCGGATGTGGCCCTGCGCGCCGTCGCGTCGCTCTACCCGGAGGCCTTTACGATTGTCGCCCGGGCCGACAGCGGCATCGACCGGCTCTCGGATCTGGCCGGCAAGCGGCTCGATATCGGACCGCCGGGCTCGGGCAGCCGCGCGACGATGGAGGTCGTGATGTCCGAAATGGGCTGGGAGGAAAGCGACTTCGCCCTGCTGACCGGGACCGATGCGAACGAAGCGCGCCGGGCGATCTGTGCGAGCGAGATCGATGCGGCGATCTTCATCATTGCCCATCCCAATCTGGCGGTCGAGGACATGATCACATCGTGCGGCGCGGAACTGGTGCCGGTCGACGACGAGGTGATCGCCGAACTGACCCGGGCCTTGCCGTATTATTCCGCCTCCGTCATCGCCGGTAACACCTATCCCGGCGGGTCCGCGACCGTGCCGGTCTTTGCACTGCCCGCGACGCTGGTCACATCCACCCGAACGCCGCCTGCGGTGGTCTACGAGCTGGTCAAGGCGCTGTTCGACGATCTTGCGGGGTTTCGGCAGGCCCATCCGGCGACTTCGGAATTCAGTGCCGAGCGGATGTTGACCGAGGGATTGAGCGCGCCCCTGCATTCCGGCGCCCTGCGTTTCTACCGGGAGGAAGGGCTCCAGTAGCGCCGCGCTTCGCCCGGATCGAAGCGGCCGCGCCGCCCAACCCGGCCCGGCTCAGCCGCCGGGATGGGTGTTGGGGGGCTCGTCGTAGACGGACCAGCCGAAATTGCCGCCGGACTCTGGCAGGTCCTCGCGCCTGGTGTTGCGCGCCAGGTAGGCCTTGGCGATGAAATTCGCGGTGATCGGGGCGGTCAGGAACAGAAACAGGGTGATCAGAAGCTCGTGGAACGAGACATGCCCCGACTTGAACGAGAAGTAGATCATCGAGGCGATCAGCATGCCGCCGACGCCGAGTGTCGTGGCCTTGGTCGGCGCATGCAGGCGCTGCACGCTGTCGTTCAGCTTGAGCAGCCCATAAGAGCCGACGAAGCCGAAGATGCCGCTGACAACGAGAAACAGGGCGACGAGCACTTCAACGATGATGTTCATGTCCAGCCCTCACTCGATGATGTCGCCGCGCAGCAGGAAGCGGCAATAGGCGACGGTTGAGACGAACCCGACCATGGCGACCAGCATCGCGGCTTCGAAATAGACGCCGGTGCCGCTCCAGATCCCGTAGAGAACGAGCAGCGCGATGACGTCGATGACCATTGTGTCGAGGGCGAGGATCCGGTCGGCGGCGTCCGGTCCGGTCGCGATCCGCCACAGGTTCAGCAACAGGGCGCCACCGTAGCAGGCGGCCGCGAAGACGAGGGCGGTTTCGATCATTGGAAAATCTCCATGAGGCGCCGTTCGTAGCGCGCCTTGATGTCGTCGCGCACGCCGTCGGGGTCGTCGGTGTGCAGGCAATGGACGAGGATGCTGCTGCCGTCGGCGGCGAGCATGGTCGAGACCGTGCCGGGGGTCATCGTGATCGTGCCCGCGAGCACCGTGATCGCCTCGGCGGAGGTCAGTTCGAGCGGCACGGGGATCCATTCCGAGCGGATGTCGGCGCGTCGTTTGAACAGCACGACAAGGGCGACCTGCACATTCGCGACGACGATGTCCCACAGGACGATCAACACGTACTCGGCGATCTTCAAAGGCCGCGCGACGGTGGCGCGGTTTGGCCAGTAGGCGGCGGTGAGGATCGGGACCGCAAGGCCGATCGCGCCCCCCAGGATCAGGTTGCCCGGGGTGACCTTGTTGACGAGGCCGAGCCAGACCAGGAGGAGCGTGAGGCTCAGAAGCGGGTGGGGAATGAGACGTGCCAGCATCGTTCAGCCCTCTTTGCCCTGTCCGAGGACGGCTTCGACATAGCCGGCCCGGTCGAACAGCTGTTCGGCAGTGTGTTCCATGTAGCCGAACACCGGTCCGGCAAAGAGCGCGAGACCGGCCAGCGCTGCGACGGCGACCATGGAGGGGGCGAGCTGCATCGGCGTGGCGGCATTGCCCAGGGGCTCCGCCAGGACCGGCGTCGCGGTGGTGACGGGGGTCGGCGCGACAGGGGCGGTCGACTTCCAGAACAGGACGCTGCCGGCCCGGGCAAAACCCACGATGGTCAGGAAAGACCCCGCGAGCACAGCGGTCCAGACCCAGCCGATGGTGCCGGGC
This sequence comes from Maritimibacter sp., assembly GCA_020441225.1. The sequence goes on from JAGRMP010000012.1 coordinate 4,488, forward strand.
GCGCGCAGCGCGTCGAGCACCAGCAGTTTCCCAAGAAATCCGCTGAGCGGCGGCATGCCGGCGACGGCGATGGCGGCGGCGAAGAACAGTGCCGCGAAGAGCCCGTTCTGCACGGTCGGGGCGGACAGGGTCAGATCGTCTGCGGTGCGGCGCGTGACGACGAGATCGGCCACCAGGAACAGGCAGGCGGCGGCAAAGGTGGAATGCACCATGTAGTAGAGCGCCGCTGCCGTGGCGGTGGGCGAAAACGCCGCGACGGCGACCAGTACCGTGCCCATCGATCCGACGACGGAAAAGGCGACAAGCGGCATCAACCGGCGTGCGCCGAGCACGCCAAAGGCCCCCAGGGCGATTGTCACGATTGCGGCCGGGAAGAGCCAGGTGCCGGCGAGGTCCTCGGTGCCGGGCACGCCGGGGCCGAAGGCGATGGTGTGGACGCGCAGGATGGAATAGGCGCCGACCTTGGTCATGATCGCGAACAGCGCCGCCACCGGGGCGGGGGCGTTGGCGTAGGTGGCCGGGAGCCAGAACTGGATCGGGAAGAGCGCGGCCTTGAGTGCGAAGACGATCAACAGGAGGATCGCGGCGACCCGTACCAGCGCGGCTTCGTCCGGCGGGATCGCCGCCACACGCTCGGAGAGATCGGCGATATTGAGGGTGCCGGTCGAGGCGTAGAGCGTGCCGAGCGCGAAGAGGAACAGCGTGGAGCCCGCGAGGTTCATCACCACGTATTGCAGGCCCGCGCGCAGCCGGTCGCGGCCGCCGGAATGGATCATCAGCCCGTAAGAGGCGATCAGCAGGACCTCGAAGAAAACGAACAGGTTGAAGACGTCGCCGGTGAGGAAGGCGCCGCTGACGCCCATGAGCTGGAACTGGAACAGCGCGTGGAAATGCCGGCCCTTGGCATCCCAGCCGGTGGCGATGGCATGGACCAGAACGACGAGCGCCAGGGCCGCCGTCAGGAGCACCATGAGCGCCGAGAGACGGTCGAGGACGAGGACGATCCCGAACGGGGCCGGCCATTCCCCGAGGCGATAGACATGGGTCGTCCCGTCGGCGGCGATGCCGGTAAGGCCGAGCGCGACGGCCAGCAGCAGGACCGTACCGGCCACCGATGCGGTGCGCGCGAGCACGATGTCATGGCGCATGACAAAGCCGATAAGCGGCGCCAGCATGGCCGGCAGAACCACCGGCAGGATGATCCAGTGCATCATGCTTCAGACCCGTTCAATGCGTCGTCGTCGTTGTCGTTGGCCGAGATGTCGATCTTGTCGTTCTCGGCTTCGAAATAGGCCGCGAGACCGATCATCACCAGGACGGCGGTCATCCCGAAGGAGATCACGATTGCCGTCAGCACGAGGGCCTGGGGCAGGGGATCGGTGTAGGTCGCATCGCCGTATTTCGACAGGATCGGCGGCATGCCGACCGCGAGACGTCCGCTGGCAAAGATGAAGACATTGACGGCATAGGACAGGAGCGAGAGGCCGAGGATCACGGGGAATGTCCGCAGCCGCAGGAGGAGGTAGACTCCTCCGGCCGTCAGGATACCCACGGTGCTTGCAACGACGATTTCCATCTCAGCGCTCCATGTCCGGGGCGGGCACCTGTTCGCCCGGGTCGTAATCCATCGGCTCCAGGTTGACGGTCTCGCCGGCGAACCGCGCGATCCGCGACAGGCTGTAGAGCATCAACATGACCGCGCCGAGCACGGTCAGGAATACGCCGAGATCGAACAGGGCCGCCGTTGCCAGTTCGAACTCTTCGATCAGGGGAAGGTGCACGTAGGTGAAGGCGCTCGACAGGAAGGGGCGGCCGTAGAGCCAGGCTCCCATTCCGGTCAGGCCGGCGATCACCACGCCGAGCCCGATCATCGAATGGTATTCGATCCTCTGGCGTTCCTGGGTCCAGGCAAAGCCCGAGGCCATGTATTGCATCAGCAGCGCGATTGCGACGACCAGGCCGGCGACAAAGCCGCCACCCGGCTGGTTGTGACCGCGCAGGAAGATGTAGATGCCGACAACCACCGCGATGGGCATCAGCACGCGGGTGACGACCACCATCATCAACGGGTGACGATCCAGAGAGAGATCGTGCGAATAGTCGGTGTTCTTCAGCCGCTTCCCGGCGGGGCCGTCCAGCAGCGCGTGCATCAGCGCGTAGATCAGCAAGCCGGCGATCCCGAGCACAATGATCTCGCCGTAGGTGTCGTAGCCCCTGAAGTCGACAAGGATCACGTTGACGACGTTGGTGCCGCCGCCGCCCTTGTAGCTGTTCTCGAGGTGGTATCCGGAGATCGTATCGATGTCGCGCAACAGGAATGCATAGACCAGCGCGCCCACGCCGCCGCCCGCGGTCAGCGCGATGGCGCCGTCGCGGATGCGCAGGCCGATGGAGCTTTCCTTCGGGGTGATCTTGGGCAGGAAATGCAAGGCGAGCAGCAAAAGCATGATCGTCACCGTCTCGACCGAGATCTGGGTGAGCGCCAGGTCGGGCGCCGAGAGGTAGACGAAACCCGCCGAGATCGACAGGCCGATGATGCCGATCAGCACCAGTGCCCGGAAACGGTGGTTGTGCATGAGGACCACGGAAGCCGTGGCGACGACGAGCATCACCCAGCCCACGGCGATCACGGCCGGGACTGGGAGGAGGCCGCGCGTCGGCGCTGACAGCCCGCTTCCGGCATAGGCGACCCATCCGAGCGCGACGGAGGTCACGGTGAAGATCGCAAGATACCGGCTGATCGCGCCGTTATGGCCGATCTCGGTGATCGCGCGGGTCGATGCGACGAGCCCGGCGATCGCCCGGTCGAAGATGACCTTCGCTTCCGGGCGCGGTGTGGCAAGCCAGGCGCGGTCGAGCCCGCGGTGCAGTGTCAGCAGGACGGCACCGCCCAGAACGGCGATGACGGACATCCACAGCGCAGGCGTCACCCCGTGCCAGATCTTCAGATGCGGGTGCAAATCGGCGCCGGTCACGGCACTGGCGGCGGCGGTGACGAGACCCTCGGCGAGAAACGGCACCATCCCGATGACCAGAACCAGGACGACGAGCAGCGCCGGCGCAGCCCACATGCCGAAGGGCGGGTCGTGCGGCTTGTGCGGGTAGTCGTCGCGAACCGGTCCGAGGAAGACATGCACGATGAAGCGGAAAGAATAGGCGACCGAGAGCAGGGCGCCGAGCGTGGCGAGGACCGGAACCACATAGGGGCTGCCGCGCCAATCGGTATGCGCCGCCTCTTCGAGCATCATTTCCTTGGACAGGAACCCGTTGAACAGCGGAATCCCGGCCATCGACAGGGCTGCCACGGCGCCGATCGCGAAGGTGACCGGCATCAGATGGCGCAAACCGCCGAGCCGCTTGATGTCGCGGGTATGGGTCTCGTGATCGACGATGCCCGCGGTCATGAACAGCGCGGCCTTGAAGGTCAGGTGGTTGATGACGTGAAACACGGCGGCGACCGCTGCGGCCTCGGTTCCGAAGCCGAGGAGCATGGTCAGGAGGCCGAGGTGGCTGACGGTGGAGAAGGCGAGGAGCGCTTTCAGGTCGTCCTTGAACAGCGCGATCAATGCGCCGAGCACCATCGTCACGAGACCGGTTGTGGCGACGAGGTAGAACCAGGCATCGGTGCCCGCCAACACCGGCCACAGGCGCGCCATGAGGAAGACGCCGGCCTTCACCATCGTGGCCGAGTGCAGATAGGCCGAGACGGGCGTGGGCGCGGCCATCGCATGGGGTAGCCAGAAATGGAACGGAAACTGTGCCGATTTGGTGAAGGCGCCCAGAAGGATCAGGATCAGGGCGGGCAGGTACCAGTTGGAAGCCCGAATGGCGTCTCCGGCTCCGAGAATGTCGGTCAGGTTGTAGCTGCCGGCGATGTTGCCGAGGATCAGCATTCCGCCGATCATCGCAAGGCCGCCGCCGCCGGTCACCGCAAGCGCCATGCGGGCGCCCTGGCGTCCTTCGGGCAGGTGTTTCCAAAAGCCGATCAGCAGGAAGGACGAAAGCGAGGTCAGTTCCCAGAAGATCAGCAACAACAGAATGTTGTCGGACAGGACGATGCCGAGCATCGCCCCCTGAAACAACAGAAGATAGGTGTAGAACTGGCCCATCGGGTCCGCGCCCGAAAGGTAGAACCTGGCGTAGAGCGTGATCAGCAGCCCGACGCCGAGAATCATGCCGGCGAACAAAAGGCCCAGCCCGTCGAGGAAGAAGGAGGCCGAGAGGCCAAGTTGCGGCAGCCACGCCAGCTCTGCCTCGACGACGTCGCCGTGCATCACTTCAGGGGCGAGGGTCAGCAACAGGACCAGCGCCGCTGCGGTGGGCAGGGCGGTGAAGGTCGCGCACACCGTGCGGCCCGCGCGGATCATGAGGCCCGGCAGAAGCGATCCGAAGAACGGGAGAAGCGCGATGAGAACGAGAATATTGCCGCTATGGCTCAATGGTCGACCTTTTGTCCAGAATTTCGGTAGCTTGGCGCGGGTTCCTGTCACATCGTGATGGTGCGCCGTGGCTTGGCACTCAGGCCCCGAGTTTGGTTGCGAACCGTTGTCCCCGTCAAGCCATTGGTCGGCATCGTCGCTCCGAGTGTCGGAGATCGGGCGCATCTCCTGTTGGCACGCACCCGGGCGGTGTGGAGGCAATTCGCTGTGTGCCCTGTCTCGCGGCGCGGGCCGGAGGCTCGGACGCGGCCCGGTGCACGGTCATCGCGGACGCAGAAACCCTCGCCCTTCAAGGGTTTCACTTTCTGCGTGGATTCCACACGCCCGGTTTCGAGGGTCCACATCGGGGGGGGCGTCGCGCCGTGGCGGGCCTATCGGACAAGGCTGGCCCAGGCCGCTGCATAGGCGACCATCGCCGGATCGGGCGCCTTGGACGCGCCGGTTGCGGGGGCGCGCGGCGCTGTGCCTGGCGGGGCGGCCAACAGGGCCGCGCCCTGGCTTGTGCCGGTCGCGGTCGCGCTGGCCACGACCGGCGCCCCCGTTGCCGCGGCGAGCATGTCGAGGCAGGCGCGATTGTGCGCGAAAGGCCCCTCCACGATGATCGGGCCGCGGTGGCCGATCAGGGCCAGGCAATGCGCCGTCTCGAGGGCGAGGTAGAAGGCCACGGCGGCCGCGCGCGCCCCGCTGCCCGGCGCGGGTTCGCGGCCGATCCAATGCGCCTTGCGTCCCTGGAACGGACCGCTGGTCGAGACCAGCGCGGGCATGAGCATGATCCCGCCTTCGAGGACGGCACGGATGTCGGCCGCGTCGGGCTCGACCCGCGCCCCGCCCATCGCCAGCGCATATTCCCGCCCGCCCATGAAACGCGCCGAGGGGACCGGCTGGCCGAGGGCACTGACGTTGATGAGCGTATCCGCCCCCGGGTCCAGCGGGACGGGCGCGGGTCCGACCGCCATGGCGATCACCCAGGTGCCGGTCGACACCACCGAAAACGGTGCGGTGCGGCCGAGGATGTGGGGCAGGAGCGAGGCGTTGGAATCGTGGATGCCGGCATGGACCGGCGTGGTCGGCGAAAGCCCGGTGCGGGCCGCGATCCCGGGGAGGATTGGGCCCAGCAGATCCGCCGAGGGCCGCGCCGGTGCGATCTTGTCCGCGATCGCAAGCGTCTGGACGAGCGACGAGAAGCGGCCTTCGTGCGGGTTCCACAGATCGGTATGGCAGCCAAGCGACGACATGTCGGTGGCGAGCGCGCCGGTGAGCCGGTAGCCCCAGTATTGCGGATAGGTGAGGATGGTCTTGGTGCGCGCCTTCAGCGCCGGATCGGTTTCGAACATCCAGTGCAACTGGGCGCCGATGTTGAGCCCCATGCCGAGCCGCGGCGAGCCGGTCTCGGCGAAATCCGGTCGGATCGCGTCGTAGGCGGCCGCGGTCGTGTCCGGGCCGGTGTGCTCGTAGTCGAGCATCGGCCCGGCCAGGTTTCCCGCCGCATCGAGCAGCACGATCGACGCGCCATGCGTGGTCACCGATATCGCGTCGATCCCGTGGGCGGCGTGAAAGCCCGCCAGGGCGTCGAGCAGGAACTCCCAATGCCCGTCCAGATCGAAATGCGGCCAGGGCGGCCCGGCAAGGACCGTGTTCGGGCGGGTGACAACCGCCGTCTCTTCGAGCGTGTCGAGATCGACCAGCGCCAGCTTGGCGTTGGTTTTTCCGATGTCGATAACGGCAACGTGGCGGGGGGGTGTCGGGCGCGGGGTCATGGCATGTGGAAGACGGTTTCCAAAGGCACCGATACCGGTTCGTTGTTCGGCGCTGTCTCCATGATATCGGCCATATGGGCCCACCATTTCTGCATCACCGGCTGCGCGGGCAGATCGTCCATCCTGTGATCGTCGGTGCGCCAGAGCACCCCGAACAGGGTACTCGTCTCTTCGTCGAGGTGGATCGAGTAATCCGACACGCCGGCCTCTTTCAGGAGTTCGACGAGTTCCGGCCAGATCTCGTCGTGACGTTTCTCGTATTCGCCACGCATGCCCGGATTGAGCCGCATCCTGAACGCGTATTTCTGCATCACACCCTCCGCCAGTTGGACCAGAGCCGCGGCAGGGCGATCACCGAGATCAGCAGCGCGCCGATCACGATCGACATCACGATGCCGGGGACGTTGAGGAGACCGAGGCCGAAGGTGACGAGACCCATCACGAAGGCGGCGATCACCACGCCCGGGATCGAGCCCGAGCCACCGAGGATGTTGACCCCGCCGAGCACGACCATGGTGACCACTTCAAGCTCCCAGCCGACGGCGATGGAGGGCCGGGTCGAGCCCAGCCGCGAGGTCAGGCAGATCGCCGCGACGCCGGCCATCAACCCGGTGAGCAGGAACAGGATGAACTTCACCCGCTGCACCCGGATGCCGGAGAACAGCGCGCCGGTGGGATTGTTGCCGATGGCGAAGACGGCGCGGCCGAAGTCGGTCTTGTGCAGCAGCACCCCGTAGATCACCGCCAGGACGGCGAAGAGGACGAATTCGAAGGAAATCACCCACCAGACATAGCCCTGGCCGAAAAAGGCGAAACTGGCCGGGTAGCCTTTGTACACCTGGTCGCCAAGCACGATATAGGCGATGCCGCGGAACAGGCTCATCGTGCCGATGGTGACGACGATGGAGGGCAGGCCGAGGCCGGTCACCAGAAAGCCGTTGAAGGCGCCCGCGAGGAGGCCGACGCCGAGGCCGATGGCAATGAGGGTCGGCGTGTCGGCGCCCACCTGCACCGCCGCGCCCATGGCGGTCGAGGCCAGCGCGATGATCGAGGCGACCGAGAGGTCGATCTCGCCCGAGATGATCAGGAGCGCCATGGCAAAGGCGATCATCGCCTTTTCGGTGAAGTTGAAGGTGGCGTCCGACAGGTTCCAGGCGTTGAGGAAATAGGGCGAGGCGAAGGAATTGGCGAGGAAGATCGCCACGGCGACGATCAGCAGCAGGCTCTCCCAGCTTTTCAGCCGGCGTTGCAACGGCGATTGCAGGCGGTCGGGGACGTGATGCGACATGGTGCTCATGCGGCGTGCTCCGCGCTCTTGAGGATGATGCGGCCCCTGGTCCGGCTGGCCTGCGCGTTGAACGCAACCGCGACGATGATCGCACCGCCGGAAATGGCGAGCTGCCAGAAGGGTGAGACGTCGATGACCGGGAGCGCGTTCGAGACGACCCCGAGGAACAGCGCGCCGAGCAAGGCGCCGCCCACCGAGCCGAGGCCGCCGGCGATGGAGACGCCGCCGATCACGCAGGCCGCGACCACGGTGAGTTCGAAGCCGCCGGCGATATCGACATAGGCCACCGCGTAGCGCGAGACCCAGAGATAGCCGGTCAAACCGGCAAGCGCCCCGGAGATCGTGTAGGCCCAGAACTGGGTCCGGCCGACGTCGATCCCGGCATAGACCGCTGCGCGGGGGTTGCCGCCTGCCGCGTAGAAGGCGCGGCCCAGCGTCGTCCGGGTCATCAACAGGAACACCACGACGACGGCCAGGACGGCGAACCAGCTCAGCACCGGGAGGCCGAGGAGCTCGGCGCGGGGGAAGGCTTTGAACCTGTCGCTCATTTCGTGCGAGTTCACCCATTTCCCGTCCGAGATCAGGAAGATGATGCCGCGGTAGATCGTCATCGTGCCCAGCGTCACGACGATCGGCGGGACGCTCACCTTCCACACCAGGAGGCCGTTGAACATGCCCATGATCGTGCCGAGCCCGATGGCGATGACCAGGATCGCCGGCACCGGCACGCCGGGGGCCGCCACGTTCAGCATGGAGACGACCATGCCGGTCAGCGCAAGGTTCGCAGCCACCGAGAGATCGATGCACTTGGTCAGGATCACCACCATCTGCCCGAGGGCCAGCAGGATCAGCGGTGACGTGTCGTTGAACACGCCGGCCAGGTTCGACGGCGCGATGAAGGCGGGAAAGCGGGTGGCGATCAGCCCGAGCAGGACAAGGATGGCGGCCAACAGGATGGCTTCCCGCGAAGTGACAAGTCGTTTCAGCATGCCTTGGCCTCAGGTGATGCCCGCCGCATGGCGGACGAGTGTTTCGGGGGTCATGTCATCGCCCGCAACCTCGGCCGCGATCCGGCCCTCGCGCATGACGATGATCCGGTCCGACATGCCGAGCACCTCGGGGATTTCGGACGAGACCATGATGATCGCGAGCCCCTGCTGGGCGAGCTCGGCCATGAACGCGTGCACCGCGGCCTTGGAACCGATGTCGATCCCCTTGGTGGGTTCGTCGAGGATGATGACCCGGGGCTGGGTGGCGAGCCATTTGGCGATGACCACCTTCTGCTGGTTGCCGCCCGAGAGGCTTTCGACGTTGGTGTCGAGCGAGGCCGCGCGCAGATCGAGCCGTTCGGTATACGCGCGCGCGAGCCGGAATTCCTCGGCGAGCCGGAGAAAGCCGTTTTTCGAGGTTCGGCCCAGCGAGGGCAGCGTGATATTCTGGAAGATCGGCATCGGCGTGATCGCGCCCTGAAGCCCGCGGTCTTCCGGCACGTAGACGATCCCGTGTCCGACCGCGTCGGCGGGCGAGCGAATGTCGACCTCCGTCCCGTCGATCCGCACCCGCCCCCCCGAGGGCCGGGTGATGCCGAACAGCGCCTGCATCAGCTCCGACCGCCCGGCGCCGACAAGGCCGTAGAACCCGAGGATCTCGCCCTTGCGCAGCGAAAAGCCGATATCGGCAAACTCGGTCGGGTGGGAGAAGTCCGCGACCTCCAACGCCACCGCGCCGGGCTGCGCGTCACGCGCGGGGAAGATGTTGGCGACCTCGCGGCCCACCATCATCTTCACCAGCGCATCGTTGTCGACCTCGGCGATCTTTCCCGCGCCGACGAACTGGCCGTCGCGGAAGACCGTGTAATTGTCGGCGATGCGGAAGATCTCGTCGAACTTGTGGCTGATGAACAGGATCGCCTTGCCCTGGCGCTTGAGCTGTTCGACCAGCTCGTAGAGCTCCTGGATCTCCTTGTGGCTCAGCGCCGCGGTCGGCTCGTCCATGATGACCACGCGGGCGTCGATGGAGAGCGCGCGGGCGATGGCGACGAGGTGCTTGTTGGCGATACCGAGGTCGCGCAGCTTTGTGCCCGGGTCGATCTCGGCGCCGATTCCGTCAAGGATCTCGCGCGACATCCGTGTCATCGCGGCCCAGTCGATCAGCCTGAACCGGTCGCGTGGGGCATGACCGAGAAAGATGTTCTCGGCCACCGTAAGCTCGTCGAACAGAACCGTCTCCTGGTGGATCGCGGTGATCCCGGCGTCGGCCGCGTCCTGGGCGGTGGCGAACCGCGTCTCGCGCCCGCCGACGAGGATACGGCCCGCGGTGGGCTGGTAGATGCCGGTGAGGATCTTGACCACGGTCGACTTGCCCGCGCCGTTCTCGCCGACAAGCGCCGTGACCTGGCCCGGGTGCAATGCGAGCGAGACGTCCGAGAGCGCTTTGACGCCGGGAAAGGATTTGGTGATGCCGTCGAGGGCGAGGATCGGCGCGACCTCGGTCGCAGCCCCGGTTTCGACATGTGCATCGCTGGGCGCGGTGGTCTGCATGTACATCGGCATCGCAAGATTTCTGTCGAAGGGGCAGGGGGCCCCGGCGCGGATGTCGGCCGCGCCGGGGGGAGAGGCGATCAGAAGATCGACTTGAACTCTTCGATGTTGGACGCGTCGTAGGTGAAGGGATCCGACATCGCGCCGGTGTTGGTGTCGTCGAGCGTCACCGCGCCGATCCGGCCCATCGAGATCGAGGCACCGGGCTCGGCGGTGGCGTTGCCGGCCGCCAGTTCGTGGGCGATGTAGGTGGCCGCGTAGCCGAGGTCGATCGGGTTCCAGATCGCGAAGCTCTCGGTCGCACCCGACTCGACGCAGCCCGCCATTTCCGACGGCAGACCGAGACCGGTCACGTTGACCTGGCCGATCTTGCCCTCGTCGGTCACCGCCTGGCAGGAGGCGAGGATACCGACGGTCGTGGGCGCGATGATCGCCTTCAGATCCGGATAGGTTGCCATCAGGCCCTGGGCTTCGCGGTAGGATTTGTCGGAAAGGTCGTCACCGTAGACGGTCGCGACCAGGTTGATCCCCGGGTAGTTGGGCAACACCGCCTCGGCGGCTGCGATCCAGGCGTTCTGGTTCGTCGCGGTGGCCGAGGCCGAGAGGATCGCGACGTCGCCGCCGTCGGGCATGTGATCGGCGGCGAGCTTGAGGATCGTGTTGCCGATCAGCTCGGTCGACGAGGGGTTGAGGTGCATCTGGCGGCCTTCTTCCGCCACGCCCGAATCCCACGAGATCACGGTGATGCCGCGGTCCATCGCCTTCTTGAGCGACGGCACCAGCGCGTCGGGATCGTTGGCCGAGATCGCGATGGCGTCGACGCCCTGGGCGATCAGCGAGTTGATCACCTCGATCTGACCTTCGGCGGTGGTGTCGGTCGGGCCGGTGTAGATGATCTCGGTGCCGCCAAGCTCCGCGGCGGCTTCCTCGGCGCCCTTCGCGGCGGCCTCGAAAAAGCCGATGCCGAGCGCCTTGACGACCAGCGCGATGCGCATGTCCTGGGCCTGGGCGGCGGTGGTGGTGGCGGTGAGCGCGGCGGCCATCGCCACCGTGGTCAGTGCTGTCTTCATGACACTCATGATTTCCTCCCTGAGCGTAGTGCGTGGCGCGGTTATGAGGCCGCACCTTCCTCCTCTTCGCGTCCTGCCGCCTTGGCGACGATCAGCTTGATTTCCGCCGCGTCGAGCATTGCTGCGGCGCGGTCGGAAATGCCGTCATCGGTCACCACCACGTCGATCCGCTCGAGCGGGATCAACACCAGCGACGACCGGCTTTCGAATTTGCTGCTGTCGGCGAGCACGATCAGTTCGTCGGCCTGGCCGATCAGCTTCTGTTCGGCCTGGATCAGCAGCGGGTCGGCCTCCATCAGCCCGAGCGGCCCGATCCCCTGCGCGCCCATGAACATCCGCCGGGCGTAGAAATTGCGCGTCACGTCGTTGTCGAAGGGGCTGAGGATGACCTGCTGCTCGCGGTAGATCACGCCGCCCGAGAGCATCACCGTGTTCTTGCTGTGCTTGAGCAGGTGCTCGGCGATGGGGAAGGAATTGGTGAACACCTGCAAGCGGCGCGAGGCCAGCGGGTGGACCATCTGAAAGGTGGTGGTGCCGCCGTTGATGATGACCGGTTCGCCGTCTTCGCAGAGGTCCGCAGCCGCCTTGGCGATGGCCTGTTTCTGCTTGATCCGGATGGTTTCGTTCACCGCGAAGGTGCGGCCCGCCAGGCCGACGAACTGCGGCGGCGCGATCGCTTCGGCGCCGCCGCGCACCCGGCGCAGCTTCTTTTGCATGTGGAGCGTGGCGATGTCGCGGCGGATCGTCGCCTCGGACACGCCGGTGAGATTCACGAGGTCGACCACCGTCACGACGGGGCGGTCCTGCACCGTCGACAGAATGAGCCTGTGGCGTTCGCTTTCGTGCATCTTGTCCTCCCTGAAGCGAAACGCTGCGAAGATTCCCGCTCAAAGTCAATCAGAAAACGTCATGAATGCACATTCTGCGATGCAGAATGATTGAAGTTGATTGTTTGTGATTGACATTCCGCCGCACCGGCCGCAGCCTGACGGCCAGACAGACTCGGGCGCGCGGCGCCCATGGGAGGAGTTCAGCATGTCCAACACGCCCGCCGCCCCGCGGCTTGAAAACCTGTGGGACGATGCCCGCGCCGCCCAGATGAGCGAGCCGGAAAAGCTGCTCTACCGCTCCAACCTGCTCGGCTCCGACAAGCGGATCACCAATTACGGGGGCGGTAATACCTCCGCCAAGGTGATGGAGCGCGATCCGGTCTCCGGCGAGGCCGTCGACGTGCTCTGGGTCAAAGGGTCGGGCGGCGATGTCGGCTCGATCAAGCTCGATGGATTCGCCACGCTCTACATGGACAAGCTGAGAGCGCTGAAGGAGATCTACCGCGGCCCCGAACACGAGGACGAGATGGTGGGCTACCTGCCGCATTGCACCTTCAACCTCAACCCGCGCGCGGCGTCGATCGACACGCCGCTGCACGCCTATGTGCCGAAGAAACATGTCGATCACATGCACCCCGACGCGGTGATCGCGATTGCCGCGGCGAAGAATTCGCGCGAACTGACGGCGGAGATCTACGGCGACGAGATCGGCTGGCTGCCGTGGAAACGGCCGGGCTACGAGCTCGGGCTGTGGCTGGAGAGGTTCTGCCTTGAGAATCCCGAGGCCAAGGGCGTGGTTCTCGAAAGCCACGGGCTGTTCACCTGGGCGGACGACGCGAAGGATTGTTACGGGCTGACGCTGGAGATCATCCAGAAAGCCCAGGATTGGTTCGCGGCGAAGACCGCGGGGATACCGGCGTTCGGCGGGACCCGCTACCGGAGCCTCGATGCCGCCGACCGGCGCGCCGTGGTCGCCCGGCTGATGCCGGCCATCCGCGGCATGGTCTCGGGCAACCAGCACATGGTCGGACATTTCGACGACCGCGAGGCGGTGCTGGACTTTGTCAACGCGAACGATCTCGAACCGCTCGCCGCCCTCGGCACCTCTTGCCCGGACCATTTCCTGCGCACCANNCCAAGATCCGGCCGCTGGTCGTGGACTTCGACCCGGGAACGGGCAATCTCGATGCGGCGCTGGACGGTCTTCCGGCCCAGGTCGCGGCCTACCGCGAGGACTACGCCGCCTATTACGAGCGCTGCAAACATGACAGTTCGCCGGCCGTGCGCGACCCCAACGCCGTGGTCTACCTGGTGCCCGGCGTCGGCATGATCACCTTCGCCAAGGACAAGGCGACCGCCCGGATCTCGGGCGAATTCTACGTCAACGCGATCAACGTGATGCGCGGCGCGAGCGCGGTCAGCACCTATGTGGGCCTGCCCGAGCAGGAGGCGTTCGACATCGAATACTGGCTTTTGGAAGAAGCGAAGCTCCAGCGGATGCCGAAGCCCAAATCGCTCGCCGGCCGGGTGGCCCTTGTCACCGGCGGCGCCGGCGGGATCGGCTCGGCGACAGCGGAGAAGTATCTCTCCGAGGGCGCCTGCGTGATGCTCGCCGACATCGACGACGAGAGCCTTGCGGCGACGCAGGACAGCCTCACCCAGCGCTACGGCGCCGACGTTGTGCGGACCGTCAACATGGACGTGACCGACGAGGCCGCGGTGGCGCGGGCCTATGCGGACATCGCCGTGGAATTTGGCGGCGTCGACATCCTCGTCTCCAATGCCGGCATCGCCTCGTCGGCGCCGGTCGAGGAGACCACCCTGGGGCTGTGGTCGAAGAACATGGACATCCTGTCCACCGGATATTTCCTGGTCTCGCGCGAAGCCTTCAAACTGTTGCGCGCCCAGGGCCTCGGCGGCTCGATCGTCTTCGTCGCCTCGAAGAACGGCCTCGCCGCCAGCCCCAATGCGGCGGCCTATTGCACCGCCAAGGCGAGCGAGATCCATCTCGCCCGCTGCCTTGCGCTCGAGGGCGCCGAAGCCGGTATCCGGGTCAACGTCGTGAACCCCGATGCGGTGCTGCGCGGCTCGAAGATCTGGGAAGGCGAATGGCTCGAACAGCGCGCCTCGACCTACGGAACCGACAAGGGCGGTCTCGAAGAGATGTACCGCAGCCGGTCGATGCTGAAGCGCTCGGTTTTTCCCGAAGACATCGCCGAGGCCGCCTATTTCTTCGCCTCCGACCTGTCGGCCAAATCGACCGGCAATATCCTCAACGTCGATGCGGGCAACAAGGAGGCGTTCACCCGCTAGCCGAACCGCAGCTTGAACCCGATGATGATGGCCACGATCGCCCCCCCGACCAGGTTCGACACGATCATCGGCACCGAGCCGATGGCGAAGGCATACACGCCCCACATCGAAATGGTGACGAACAGGAGCAGGTTCGAGCCGAGCGACAAATCGCGGGTTTCGTGCGTGCGCCAGATCTTGGCGAGCTGCGGCAGCCAGACCAGCGTGCCGAGCACACCGGCGGTCGCACCGATTACGTTGACGAGCCATTCGGGCATGGCATTTCCCTTTCTCGGGAGGCAGGTTGCGTGTCGGAAGCGTCCGGCGCAGAGGACGGGTCGGCGTGTCGTCAGTCGCGTCGGCGATGCGACCCTAGCGCGCCGGCCGCACGGGGTCAACTTAGGCGGCGGTGCCGCACGGGAGGGACGATGCGGTTGAGCCAGTGCCATAATTTCCATGATTTCCGGGAGCTTGCGCGGCGGCGCCTGCCGGGGCCGATCTTCAACTACATCGACGGCGCGGCGGAGGACGAGACCGCCTACCGGCGCAACACCGCGGCTTTCGAAAGCGTCGATCTGCTGCCCTACGTGCTGCGCGGTACCGAGGAAATCGACCTCTCCACCGAAGTGATGGGGCTGAAGCTCGATCTGCCGTTCTACCTCTCGCCGACCGCGTTGCAGCGGCTGTTTCACCACCAGGGCGAGCGCGCCTCGGCGGCGGCGGCGGCGAAATACGGCACGCTGTTCGGGGTCTCCTCGCTCGGCACCGTGAGCCTCGAGGAGGTGCGCCAAGCGCACAGCACCCCGCAGGTCTACCAGTTCTATTTCCACCGCGACCGGGGGCTCAACCGCGAGATGCTGGCACGGGCCAAGGACAGCGGCGTCGACGCGATGATGCTCACGGTCGACAGTATCACCGGCGGCAACCGCGAGCGCGACAAGCGCACCGGGTTTTCGATCCCGTTCCGGCTGACGCTGGGCGGGCTCGCGCAGTTCATGCTGAAACCCGCCTGGGGGATCAACTACGTCACCCACGAGAAATTCGCCCTGCCGCAGCTCGACGCGCATGTGGACATGGGCGGCGGGACCACCTCGATCGGGCGCTATTTCACCGAGATGCTCGACCCGACGATGAACTGGGACGACCTCGCCGAGATGGTCGAGCTCTGGGGCGGCAGGTTCTGCCTCAAGGGCGTGATCCATCCCGACGACGCCCGGCGCGCGGCCGAGGCGGGCTGCGACGCGGTGATCCTGTCGAACCACGGCGGACGCCAGCTCGACGGCTCGCGCGCGCCCTTCGACGGGCTCGCCGAAGTGCTCGACACCGCCGGCGACCGGATCGAGGTCATCATGGACAGCGGCATCCAGCGTGGCACCCATATCGTCAAGGCGCTGGCGATGGGGGCGAAAGCGGTCGGGATCGGCCGGGCCTATCTGTTCCCGCTCGCTGCCGCCGGGCAGGCCGGGGTCGAGCGCATGCTGGAGCTCCTCAAGGAGGAGGTCACCCGCGACATGCGCCTGATGGGAACGGCCTCGGTCGCCGAGCTCAGCCGCGACAACCTGCGGCCCCGGTGACCGGGCACACATGTGATCGGGCAGAGCGCTCGAAGATGGAGGCTAGAATGACCAACACTTCCTACGACATTGCGCGGAATGTATTCGCCGATTGGGGCGTCGACACAGAGGCCGCCATCGCCCGGCTCGCGACTATCCCGATCTCGGTCCACTGCTGGCAAGGCGACGATGTGGTGGGGTTCGAGACCAAAACCGGCACATCCGGCGGCGGCATCCAGGCCACCGGCAACCACCCCGGTCGCGCCCGCACCCCCGACGAGCTGCGCGCCGACCTCGAGTTCGCATATGCCAACATCCCCGGGACCCACAGGCTCAACCTGCATGCCTTCTACCTCGACAGCGACGAGACGCCCGACCGCGACGAGATCGAGTATCGCCATTTCGCGCCCTGGGTCGACTGGGCGAAGGCGCAGGGGATCGGGCTCGATTTCAACCCGACCTTCTTTGCCCACGAGAAAGCGGACGACAACCTGACCCTCAGCCACCCCGACAGGGGTATCCGCGATTTCTGGATCGAACATGGGCTACGCAGCCGCGAGATCGCCGCGCGGATCGGCCAGGAACTGGGATCGGCGGCGATCAACAACATCTGGGTGCCGGACGGGTCGAAAGACGTGCCCGTCGACCGGTTCGCGGCCCGCAAGCGGCTCGAAGCCTCGCTCGACGAGATGATCGCCGCGCCGCATGACCCGGCGCATATGCGCGATGCGGTGGAATCGAAGCTTTTCGGCATCGGTGTGGAATCGATGACCGTGGGCAGCCACGAGTTCTATCTCGGCTACGCGATCCGCAACAAGACGGTGCTCTGCCTCGACATGGGCCATTTCCACCCGACCGAGAACATCGCCGACAAGCTCAGCGCCGTGGCGCTTTCGGTCGACGAGTTGCTCCTGCATGTGTCGCGCCCGGTGCGTTGGGACAGCGACCACGTGATCCTGCTCAACGACGATATCTTACAGATGGCGCAGGAGCTGGTGTTCGGCGATCTGCTCGCCCGCACCCAAATCGGGCTCGATTTCTTCGATGCCACGATCAGCCGCACGGCAGCCTGGGTGATCGGCACCCGCAACATGCAAAAGGCGCTGATGCGCGCATTGCTCCTGCCGCAGGCGCGGTTGAAGGCGGCGGAAGACGCGCTCGACTTCACCACCCGGCTGGTGTTGAGCGAGGAGCTGAAGGATCTGCCCTTCGCCGCCGTCTGGGACGAGTTCTGCGCGCGGCTGGACGTCCCGGTGGGCCGCGCGCTCCTTGCCGATCTCGACGCCTACCAGGCGTCTGTCGCGTCCCGCGGATAGGAGGCCGACGTGGCGGTATTCACCCACCCGATATCCTTCGTGAAAGAAGCGGCACCGTTCCTGCACCTGTGCTGGAAAATGGGCTGGAATGAAGCCAACGGCGGCAATTTCTCCTGGCGCCTGCCGGCGCAGGAGATCGAAGGCATCCTCGCGCGGCACTACCCCGAACTTGCCCAGCAGCCCGCCGTGCCGATGCCGATCGACGAGCCGGGGCTCGACGGCGAATACTTCCTCGTGACCGGGGCGGGACAGTTCTTCCGGCACGCGCTGGAGCATCCCAACCAGGTCTTCGGCATCGTCCAGATCGTCGAGCGGGGCACCGCCTACCGCGTGGTGTGGGGGTATTCGTCCGGTGCCAAACCGACCTCGGAGTTCGCCACCCATCTCGTGGCGCACGCGATCCGCAAGCGCGTGTCGAACGGGCGCGAGCGGATCATCCTGCACAGTCATCTGCCCGAGTTCATCGCGCTGAGCTTCCTTGAGCCGCTCGACAGCCGGGCGCTCACCCGCGCGCTGTGGGAAAAGATGCCCGAATGCATCGTGCTGTTCCCCGATGGCGTGCGGGTTGTGCCGCTCCTGTTGCCGGGCACCGTCGAGATCGCCGAGGCCTCAGGACGGGAACTGGAGAACAGCCGGGTCATTTCCTGGAGCCACCATGGCATCTTCGTCTCGGAAGAAAGCCCCAACAAGGTCTTCGGACTTGTGGAAACCATTGAAAAGGCCGCGCTGATCCACCGCAAAGTCTTGTCAGCGGGCGGGCCGAAACGCCGGATCTCGACCGAGGTCCTGCGGCAACTCGCCGAGACGTTCGGGCATGTCATGGTGGCAGAACCCGATTGGCTGGATGACGCCTGAGCGCGCCGGCGGGTCTGCCCGCCGGTGCCGTCTTGCGGCGTGTGGAATGGCTCGCTCCGGTTGGGCGCCGGGACAGACCGGGGGCGGTCAGCTCAGACGGTAGATGGCCCGTGCATTGCCCGCGGCGATCAACGACTGCTCATCGGCGGAAAGCCCGGAAATCAACCGACGCGTCAGCCTGATCCATTCCGGCAGTCCCGAGCCCAGGTTCACGACCGGCCAGTCGCCGCCCCATACGATCCGATCCGGCCCGAAGCATTCGATGATATGATTGACCCAGGGTTCCAGCGTTTCCAGGTTTGCCGTCCCCGGCGCGCAATAGGCGGTGATGCCCGACAGCTTGACCTTCACGTTCGGGAGCGCGGACAGCGCCTTGACCCCGGTCGACCATTCCTCGAAGCCGCCGCCGGCAATGTCCGGCACGCCGCAATGGTCGAGAACCATCACGGTCCGATCGCAGGCGGCTGCCAGTTCCGCGCCGATCGGCAGTTGACGCGCCAACAGGCACAGGTCGAACGGCAGTCCGGCCCTGCCGATCTTGCGCAGGTTGGCGCGGAACATGTCCGACCGGGAAAGATCGTCGGGCATCACATGGAGGATGCGGCGGAAACCGACCACGTTCAGCTCCGTGCATTCCTCTAGCCAGGGATCGAAGTCCCGGTCGTCTTCCGGCCGGCAGGACGCGATCTGACCGAGCAGGCCGTGGCGACCGACGCGCCCGGCGATGAACCGGGCCTCGGCCTTGTAATCGGCGTCGTCAACGCCGGACTCCATGAAGATCGTGCCACCGATCCCTGCGTCCCGGGTCAGGCTCGAATAGTCTCGTCGGGTGAAATCGCCGCAAGCGAGCGCCGGAATATCGTTTGTCCAGCCGTATCCGAACCGCGCCCGATAGATCAGGTGCTGATGGGTGTCGATGAAGTTCACGCGATCCTCCCCGGTCTGCGACGGTCTCCCGGCGGTGCCGATCGCGGCCCGATACGGCGCGCATCCCGTTCACCGGCTCCGAGACGATGGTGCGGTTTCATCCCGGGCCCCGCTCGGGGGGCGGGGCAGGCGGCGCGGATGGCGAGATGCGCCGCCGCCCTGGTGATCCTGCTGCGGTTGCGGCAGGGACAGGCGCGGGATCGGTTCGGCCGCATCAGCCGATCTCGATCACGGCTTTGACCAAGCCGCCCTTTTCGGTCGTCCAGCGGGCCAGATCGGCGGCGCTGGACCTCAGGCTGGTGCGGTGGGTGATGACGCGGTCCAGGTCGATCTCGCCCGCGCGGATCGCGGCCATGACATGCTCGAAATCGTCCTGGGTCGCGTTGCGGCTGGCCAGGAGGGTCAGTTCCTTGCTGTGGAAATCCGGGTCGAAAAAGGAGATGTGGTCCTTGATTACGCCGACCATTACGAATTTGCCGCCGGGTGCAGTGCGCTCGAACCCCTGTTCCATCGCGGTGCGATTGCCGGTGGCGTCGAAGACCACGTCGTGGGTATCCTTGTCGGCCGTTGTGACCGCAACGCCCGCCAGGCCCGCAACCTGGTGCGCCCTGTCGGCGTCGATGTCGTAGAGATCGACCGCGGCGCCCGTCAGCCGGGCGAAGATCGCGGCGCCCAACCCGATCGGACCGGCGCCGACAACCAGAACCTTGTCCCCCGCGCCGGGAGCGCCGCGCCGCACGGCGTGGGCGCCGATGGCGAGAAATTCGATGACTGCGCAGGCATCGGGCGAAAGCCCCCCGGTCTTCAGCAGGTTGCGGGCGGGGAGGATGAATGCCTCGGCCATGCCGCCGTCCCGATGCACGCCCAGCACCGAGATGTTTTCGCAGCAGTTCGGCTTGCCGGCGCGGCAGGTCCGGCAATGGCCGCAGGCGATATACGGATTGACCGAGCATATCTCGCCGCGCGCGAAGTCGGAGCCTTCGGGTGCGGACAGCACCTGCACCGCCAGTTCATGACCCATCACGCGCGGGTAGTCCAGGAACGGGTGCTTACCCTCGTAAATATGGTAATCGGTGCCGCAAATGCCGACCCGCAGGGTGCGCACCAGCGCTTCGTCGGCGGCCGGGACCGGTGCGGGTCGATCCTCGAGCGCCAGAGCGCCGGGGGCGGCGCAGACAAGTGTTTTGATCTTATCCACCGCTTTGTCACTCCAGACGGCCGGGCAGGGTTCCGGGGCCGGCAGCGCGCCGGCCCCGGAGGTGACGTTCAGAAGTCACCCATGTTGTCCTTGGTCACCAGCGCGGCACCGGAGTCGATCAGCGACGGAACCTCTTCGCCTTGCAGCGCCTTGACCAGCGCATCGACGCCAAGCTCGGCCATCTTTGCAGGGAACTGCGCGACGGTCGCATCCTCGATGCCGGCCTCCAGGGCTTCAGCCTCGCCGCAGCAGAAGTCGAAGCCGACCAGAACGATGTCGTCGGGGCCGATGCCGGCGTTCTGGATCGCGCGCGCCGCACCGGCTGCCGGCGGACCGCAGGCGGCATAGATCGCCTTGAGGTCCGGATTGGCGGTCAGCAGGTCCTCGGCGGCGCTGATCCCCAGCTCTTCGGTGCAGTTGGTGCCGGTTCGGCCGACGATGGTGACGTCGAGGCCGCCAAGACCCTCGAGCATTCCGTTCACCCTGTCATCCAGGGCCGGAACACCGGGGACACCTTCGAGGATGCCCAGCGTGTCGCCCGCGCTCAACTGGCCGGCGAGGAATTCGCCCGCGATCTTGCCGGCGGCGTAGTTGTCGGTCGTCGCCAGCGCGGTCAGCCCGTCCCAGTCGGGGATGGAGTTGTCCATCAGGACGACCTTGACCCCGGCGTCGACGGCGCGGTCAAGCGTCGAGGCAACCGTCGGATCCACCGGCGTCAGGGCAATGCCCTGCACGCCCTGCGCCACCATAGACTCGATCAAGGCGATCTGCCCTTCGATGTCCGTGGCCGACTGGCCCTGACCATAGGTGATCTCGACCCCGGGATGCGCGGCGGCATAGGCTTTGGCCGCATCTTCCATCGTGCCGAAGAACGGCACCGGAAACTTCGTGATGAAGCCGAGCTTCACCGTATCCTGCGCCAGACCGGGGCCAGCGGCGGCGGCGGCCGCCAGCACCAGGCCGGTCATGAGTTTTCTGAGTTGCAATGTCTTCCTCCCTTTGGTGACGTTGTTCCCGTTGGATTATTCCTCGGCGCCGACGATCATGGCGACGAGGTCTTGCTTGTTGCCTGCCTGTGGTTTGATCTCGCCGACCTTGCGGCCCTGCCGAAGCACGACGGCCCGGTCCGCCAGCTCGATGACGTGTTCCATGTTGTGGGTGATCAGGATCACCGCGTTGCCCTCGGCCTTGAGTTGCAGGATCAGATCGAGCACCTTGCGGCTTTCGCGCAGGCCGAGCGCGGCCGTCGGTTCGTCAAGGATGACGATGTCGCGGGCAAAGACCGTTGCCCGTGCCACCGCGATCGCCTGCCGCTGGCCGCCGGACATGCGCGCGACTGGCGCGTCGAATTTCGGCAGGCGCACCTTCAGCCGGTCGATGACCTCGGCCGCGTCGCGGTTCATTTCCCGGCTTTTGAGAAAGCGCAGCGGGCGGGGCAGCCAGGCAGGGCCGGCGACCTCACGTCCGCAGAAGAAGTTCTGTGCCGGGCTGAGATTGTCGAAAAGCGCCAGGTCCTGATAAACCGTCTCGATCCCGGCCCGGCGCGCCGCGGCGGGCGAGGCGAGGGCAATCGCCTCACCGTCGATCAGAAGCGTGCCTTCGTCGAGCGAGTGCACCCCGCTGATGCATTTGACCAGCGTCGACTTGCCCGCGCCATTGTCGCCCAACAGCGCCAGGATCTCGCCGCGCCAGGCGTCCAGGCTGACCCCCCGCAGCGCTTCGATCGCGCCGAAGCGCTTGGTGGCGTTGCGTACGGACAGGACGGGGGTGGTTGCGTCTTTCATGACCCGCCCCCTGCCTGCAGCGTCCGCGCACGCGCTTCCAGATGGTTGCGCAGGACGTCCGCTTCCACGGCGAGCACGATGATCGCGCCGATTGCGATCATCTGGAAATAGACGTCGACGCCCTGGAGGTTCAGCGCGTTGCGGATCACGCCGACCATCGCCGCGCCGATGAGCGCATGGCCCAGATGGCCGCGCCCGCCCAGGAAACTGGCCCCGCCGATGATGACCGCGGCGATTGTGTCGAGCTCCAGCAGATTGCCGTAGAGCGGTGAACTGGCCGCTGTCCGGCCCGAAAGGACCACTGCGCCGATGCCTGCGCAGGTGCCGCAGAGCACATAGGCCGAGACCAGAACGCCGCGCACCGGCACGCCCATTTCCCGGGCCGCGACCGGGTTGCCGCCGACCGAGTAGAGCCAGTGTCCCCAGACCTGGAATTTGGTCAGCATCAGCACCACCAAGGCCACCAGCGCCACGATCACGAACGAGGCGGGGGCGCCCAGAACCTTGGCGTTGCCAAGCGCGGCGATCGCTTCGGGCATGCCGCGCATCGTGGTGTGACCGGGCGCGATTTCGAGCGCGAGCCCGCGGCAGATGCTGAGGGTCGCCAAGGTGATGATGAAAGGGTGCGGCAGGCGGCCGAAGACGTAGACGATGCCGTTCACCGCCCCGATCAGGGCGCCCGACGCGATCATCGCGAGCGCGACCAGCAGGGCGGAGTCGACCTGTTTGAAAACCAGACCGCCGAGGACCGTGGCGAGCGCCAGGTTCGATCCGACCGACAAGTCGATACCGCGCGTCAGGATGACGATCTGCTGTCCCATGGCGACAATCGCGATCACCGCCGTCTGGGCCAGGATATTGCCGATGTTGATCGGCTTGAGGAAATACGGGGTTGTCAGGCTGATCCCCACGACAAGGCAGATCAGGATCAGCGCCGGCCCGATGCTCAGCAGCCTGAGTGCAAGGACCACGCCGGCGGAACCGCCCTTGCCGGACGTCGTTTCTGGCTCTTCCGACTTTGACTGCACCCGGTTCACCTTCCGTCCATGGCCGACCTTTACACATAAAAAACAATGTTTACGGAGCGGTCAAATTGTATTTAATGGTTAAAAGACGGACCAAAAATGGACTCTTACGGTGAAAGCAGACACGATCTACAAGCGGGTCAACAACGCGTTCCTCGATCTGCTGGACACGATGGACGAGGGCGACAAGCTGCCGTCCGAAAACATGCTGTCGAAACGGATGGGGGTCAGTCGGACCACCATTCGCAAGGTGATCGGCGCGTTGGCGCAGCAGGGCGTTATCGAGGGCGAGGGGCGCAACCGGGTCGTGGCCAAACCCGACCGCCCGCTCAAGCGGTTTCCCGCCGCCGAGACGGTCGCCATGTCGGACCAGATCGAAGCGATGTTCATGAAATGGATGCTGACCGACGATGCCCGGCCCGGGCGGGTCATCAACGAGCTGGAACTGGCGCGTAAATTCAAGGTGGCCACGACAAGCATCCGCGAGTTCCTGAACCGGTTCCAGCGCTTTGGTCTCATTGAACGACGCGCCTATGGCGGCTGGGTTTTCAAAGGGTTCACCGCTCGGTTTGCTGAGGAATTGTTCGAGATCCGCGAGATGTTCGAACTGCGCTCCGCACGGGCTTTCGGCAACCTGCCGGAGACGTCACCCGCCTGGGACGGCTTGCAGGACTTGCGGGCAAGACATCTTGAAATCATGGATGACATCGACGAGAGATTTCACGATTTCTCGGAACTCGACACCAGTTTTCACCGCTTCATCCATGCCTCGGTGCCGAACCGGTTCATCGAGGGGTTCAACGACATCAACGCGCTGATCTTCCACTACCATTACCAGTGGAGCAAACGCGACGAGCGCCAGCGCAACGAGGTCGCGATCCGCGAGCACCTGACCTATATCGACGCCCTTGTCACCCGGAACCCGCGGATCATCGAACTGGCCTGCAAGGCGCACCTGGCCTCGGCGCGCGGAACGCTGCTGGCCTCGATCGCGCAGGATCGCTGAAATGGGTCGCCCCGGCCCGGTCCGGCGCAGGGTGTCGACGCCGCCACGGGGACGCCGTCAGTGGACCCCGGCCTGAGACGGTCCGGGCTCGGCCGGGCGGCGGCGGCGGAACCGGGGCGTCAGTGGGCTTGGTAGGCCTTGCCGTGTTCATCGAACAGGTGCAGTTGGCTGGTGTCGAAGTCGAGCGCCACCCGGTCGCCCGGCGCGACGGTCGAGCGCCCGCTGTCCTGGGCGGTGATCGGGGTCCCGTCCTTCAGGATCGCGTAGACCAGCGTGCGGTCGCCCAGGTGCTCCACCACCTTGGCGTCGCCGGTCGTGTCGCCCGTCCCGGTCGTGACGCGCACGGCTTCCGGGCGGATGCCCAGCTCGTAGCGCGGCGAGGCGGGAACGGCGATGGGTACCGCGATGCGCGATCCGTCGCCCAGCGTGGCGACCGCGGTCTCGCCGGCGCCCGACATCGTGACGTCGAGGAAATTCATCGCCGGGCTGCCGATGAAACCGGCGACGAAGCGCGACGCGGGATAGGTATAGACTTCCATCGGGGTCCCGATCTGCTCGATCCTGCAATCGTTCAGGATCACGATGCGGTCGCCCAGCGTCATCGCCTCGGTCTGATCGTGGGTGACGTAGATCATCGTCGCATTCATGCGCTGGTGCAGTTCGGCAAGTTCCACCCGGGTCCGGACCCGGAGCCCCGCGTCGAGGTTCGAGAGCGGCTCGTCGAACAGGAAGGCGGCCGGTTCCTTGACGATGGCCCGGCCGATGGCGACGCGCTGGCGTTGCCCGCCCGAGAGCTGGCTGGGGCGCCGGTCGAGGAGCGGCTCCATTTCAAGGATCTTGGCCGCCTCGGCCACCCGCTCGGCGATATCGGGCGCGGCCATGCCGATGTTTTTCAACCCGAAGGCCATGTTCTCGCGCACCGTCATGTGCGGATAGAGCGCATAGTTCTGGAACACCATCGCGACCTTGCGCTGCCCCGGCGCGAGATGCTGGCTCTCCTTTCCGCCGATGGTCAGGGTGCCGCGGTCGATGGTCTCCAGCCCGGCGATCATCCGCAGGAGCGTCGACTTGCCCGAGCCCGAGGGGCCGAGAAACACCACGAGTTCCCCGGCCTTGACCGTGAAGGAAATGTCCTTGATGACCTCGACCGACCCGAAGGATTTCGAGACGTTGTCAAGCGCGATTTCCGACATGAGCTATCCTTTGATTCCTGCGCTCAGGGTGATGGCGTGGGTGATGCGGCGCTGGAACAGGAGGTAGGCCAGCGCCACCGGGAACCCTGCCAGAACCGCCGCGGCGAGCTCGCTCGCGTAGTACACACCGAAGCTGTCGTTTGTCTGGGTGATGCCCACGGTGATCGTCATCATCTCGGTCTTGGTCACCGCGAGAAAGGGCCACAGAAAGGCGTTCCACGCCCAGATGAAGGTGACGATCGAAAGCGCTGCGGTAATGCCCCAGTTCATCGGGATGTAGACCTTGAACAGGATGCCGAACTCGGTCGCATTGTCCATCACCGCCGCCTCTCGGAAATCCTTGGGCACCTGGTCGAAGAATTGCTTGTAGACGATGATCACCACCGGGTGGATCAGTTGCGGCAGGATTATCCCGGCCCAGGTGTTCAATAGCCCCATATCCGCCATCAGGACGAAGTGATTGATGATCAGCACCTGGGTCGGCACCATGAAGCTGGCGAGGATCAGCCACCACAGCGCCTGGCGCAGCGGAAACCTGAGCTGCGAGATCGCGTAGCCGCAGAAGATCGACGAGCCGACGGTCAGCACCATGACCCCGAGCGCGGTGGCGATGGAGTTGATGTACCAGGCCCCGATCTGGGTCTGGGTAAGCGCGAAAATGTAATGCTCGAACGTCAGTGTGTCCGGCCAGAGCTCGATATAGGACCGCACGACCTCGTCGTCGGGCTTCAGCGAACTGATGACGCTCCAGTAGATGGGAAAGGCCCAGAGGATGGCGCAAAACACGGTGAACACCGTGATCGCCGCCCCGGCGAGGTTGAAGCGTTTCGCGGTCTCGGGCGTCATTGCCGTTTCTCCGCGAGGCGCATGAGCTGGAAGTTCAGCACCGAGACAACGATCACGATCACGAACAGCACGACCGCGATGGCTGCCGCGCGTCCGCCGTGGTTGTTCACGAAGGCGCGCTGGAAGATGTAATAGACCATGACGAGGTTGTCGTTCGCGCGTCCGCCGATCGAGAACAGATAGACCTGATCGAAGATCTTGAGCTGCAGGATCAGCTGGATGGTCAGGACCAGCGCCGTCACCGGCCAGAGCAGCGGCCAGGTGATCCTGCGGAACGTCGTCCAGCGCGAGGCATTGTCCAGCGCCGAGGCCTCGTAGATCTCCTGCGGGATGGCGCGCATCCCGGCGAGGAACAGAAGGATGGAAAACCCGGCCGTCCACCAGATGGTGACGAAGGCCACGGCCGGCATGAACCAGCCGGTCACCTTGAAGATCGGGACCCGTTCGGCGCCCAGCCAGTCGAAAACATACATGCCGATCCCGAACTGGAAATTCAGGGTCCAGTCCCAGATCCGGTAGACCACCGAAACGGGCAGGATGTAGGGCAGGAAGAACAGCGCCAGCACCAGCGTCTGGACCCGGCCCGAAAGCCGGCTGATGCCAAGCGCGATGGCCAGAGCGATCAGGGTGCCCGGCACCACCGATAAAGCCACGAAATAGGCCGTGTTCCAGAACGCCGTATCGAAGCGTCGGTCGCTCCCAAGACGGGTGTAATTCTCCAGTCCGACCCAGTCGCCATCGCCGATCAGCGGTGCGTCCTGGAACGACAGGAGGAACATGTTGGCCGTCGGATAGATGAAGATCAGCCCGTAGATCGCGACGAAGGGCGCAATCAGCACCAAAGCGGCCAGCGTCTCTCTTTTGGTATTGCGGATCAACGGATACGCCTCCCCGAACCGGATGGTCTGGCGGGACGGCAGTCAGGGCCGCCCCGCCGTGGCGACATCACATGTCGTTGAGTTCGTAGGTGATTTCCTCGACCGCCTTCGCCGGTTCCATTTCCCCGTTCAGGGTGGGGACGAAGTAGGTCGACATCACGTCGAAGATCGGCCCGGCCACGCCGGCCAGCGGCGTTTTCGGATCGTAGATCATGTTGGCCGTCAGCGTCGAATAGGTCGCGTTCGGCTCCATCGCCTGGTACTCGGCGGTGTCGGTCACGTTCTTGTTGGCGGGGATATGGCCCGCGGTCGCCCAGAACAGCGACTTGTCCAGGATGCCGGCGATGACCTTGAGCACGGCGTCGCGCTTGGCGGGATCCTGCGCACTTCCGGCCGGGATCGCGAAGACGTGGCTGTCGGAATAGGTGGCCGGGTGATCGAAGATCACGGGCAGTTCGACCGCGCCCCATTCGAAGAGTTTGCCCTCGGCATGCAGATCGGTCATCGTCGGGACTTCCCAGACACCGTTGATCATCATCGCCGCTTCGCCGCTGGTGAACAACGCGACCGTCGCCGGATAGTCGGTGTAGGTCGATTGAAGCCCGGCGTTGGTCCATTCCTGAAGCACGCTCAGGGCGTTTTCCAGCTTTGCGCCGTTGTCGCCGACAAGGAACTCGCCGTCGGTCAGAAGCTCGCCGTCCTGCTGGCCCATCAGCGAATAGATGGTTCGGAACATGAAGTTGCCGTCGGCCGTCACCGAGGCCAGCGGGAACTTGACCTGACCGCTGTCGGCGATGGCCTGCAGCATGGCGGTGAACTCTTCCCGGCTGCCCATGCCTGCGGGGGTGCCGGCATCGGTCAGCTGACCGGCCGCCGCCAACACGTCCTTGTTGTAATAGAGAACGATCGGGTGCGTATCGAGCGGCACGCCGTAGATCTTGCCGTCGGGGCCGGTGACGGCGTCCCAGATCTGGGCCGCGAAGTCATCCTGGCCCAGGCCCATCTTCTCCCAGTCGGCGGGGGTGATCTCGTCCAGCACGCCCTGATCGATGGCGAGCGGGATGCGCGAGGCGTGATAGGTCATCACGTCGGGCGCTTCGCCCACGGCGACCGAGGTCTGCACCTTGGCGTAGAAGGGCACACCCCATTCCAGCGTGGTGGCGTCGATCTTCACTTCGCCGGCGTTGGCTTCGTTGAATTCCGAGATCAGCTGCTTCATGCGCACACCGTCTCCGCCGCCGAGGAAATCCCACCAGATGACGGTTTCCTCGGCCTGTGCCGCCGTCGCCATCATGGTCGCGGCTGCCAATCCTATGTACTTGTTCATTTACGTCCTCCCTGTTTTCCGATCGTGATGCCGGTTCTTGAAAAATGTTACAGCAAACCCGGATTCGTTCAACGGAATTATCGGTATGTACCCGACTATCCGGTATGGTTCAGAGCTGGACCCGGATGACGGAATAGCTGTGGGCGGGCAGGGTGAGCGCCAGTCCGCCGCCGCCGATCTTCGCCCCGTTGCCGGTCCGGGGAACCACGTTGTCCGGGTTGGCCTCGGTGTTGCGCGCCTCCAGATCGTTGTGGCGGATCAGGATATGCTCGACCGCTTTCGGGGTCCCGAAATGCTCCAGCGCCAGATCCACCTCCAGGGGCTCGTCGCCGTTCTTGTTGACGGCAAAGAAGGTCAGGGTGCCGGCATCGCCGTCGTGCACGCCGGCAAGGTCCAGGTATTTCACCCCCGACGCGATGTCGGCATCATAGGTCGGGCAATCGACATCCAGCTGAAGCGCGGTACCCCGGCCCATCGTCGAGGCGAACTTGAACGGATAGTAGATCGTCTGCCGCCAGGCCGCGCCGCCGGGCGCGGTCATGATCGGCGCAATCACGTTCACAAGTTGTGCGATGCAGGCAATGCGCACCACGTCCGATCTGCGGATGAACGTGTTGAGGATACAGCCGACCAGCAGCACGTCCTCGAAATTGTAGACGTCCTCGAGCAGCGCGGGCGCATGGGGCCAGTCCCATTCGTCCATCCGCTTGGCGTCGTTCCGGCGCTCGTGGTACCAGACGTTCCATTCATCGAAGCTGATCTTCACATCCCGTTTCGAGCGGGATTTCGACTTCACATAATCGATGACCCCGGACACCGTGCTGATGTAGCGATCCAGTTTCTCGGGGAGCGCCAGGTATTCGGCCGTGTTTTTCTCGTAATTCTCGAAATACATGTGCAGTGAGATGAAATCGACCTGGTCGTAGGTCTCCTCCAGCACCGTCGCTTCCCATTGCGGATATGTCGGCATGTCGGAATGCGACGAGCCGCACACGATCAGTTCCAGGGACTTGTCGAACGCGCGCAACGCCTTGGCGGTTTCGTTCGCCAGATGCCCGTATTCCGCCGCCGACTTGTGGCCGATCTGCCAGGGGCCGTCCATCTCGTTGCCGAGACACCAGACCTTGACGCCCCAGGGGTCGGCCCGGCCGTTTTTCCTGCGCAGGTCCGACCAGTAGCTGCCGCCGGGGTGATTGACGTATTCGACGAAGGCCCGGGCGGCGTCCAGATCGCGCGAGCCGAGGTTCAGTGCGAGCATCATCTCGGTGTTCGCCTTGTCGGCCCAATCGGCATATTCGTGAATGCCGACCTGGTTCGATTCCGATGTCCGCCAGGCCAGGTCCAGCCGGGTCGGCCGATCCTCCTTGGGGCCGATCCCGTCTTCCCAGTTATAGGCCGAGACGAAGTTGCCGCCGGGATAGCGACAGATCGGCGTGTCCAGCTCGCGGACCAGATCGATCACATCGCGGCGCATCCCGCTTTCGTCCGCTGTCGGGTGTCCCGGTTCGTAGATGCCGGTATAGACCGCGCGCCCGAGATGCTCGAGGAACGACCCGTATAGACGATTGTCGATGTCCGAAATCACATAGCGACTGTGCGCCGTGGCCCTGACCTTCATGCGGCCATCCCTCCCTGTGTATCTGATTATCCGGTGTGTACCGATTTTTCAGATATGGTAGCGGGCTCGGGGTTTCGGTCAATGATTCCTTCGGTCAGCGCAGACGCATCACGATGTCCTGGTCGTAATTGCCGAAGCCGCGGCCGAAGATGTTGATCCCGCCGGGATGATTGGCCTCGTCGCGGACACCGATCCGCATCCGGATCGACCGATGACTGTCGATGGCCAGGTCCGCGAGGGTGACATCCGACACTTTCACGCCATCCACGAAACTGCCGCTTCCGTTGACCCGCCAGGTCTTCAGCATTCCGTATTGCGATCCTTTCAGCTTCCACCATTCCGGCGTGTAGACGCCTCTTCTGTCGCCATAGTCGCCGGGCGAGGTCCAGGTCGCGACCTCGATCCCGTTGATGTCGAGCGAGATGTCGGACGGCCAGTCCGCGCTTGTGCCGGGAACCTCCGAACTCAACTCCATCGAGAACTCGATCTCGGTCAGCTGCGCGTTCTTCAGCTTTGCGTTGTTGGGGAATTGGTACTCGACATAGCCTCTGCTGAACCAGAGCAGGCCCGCCTTCATCCGATCCGGGTCGAGAAAGGTATCGGGTACATCGAGCAACCCGATCACGCTGTCCAGGGCGCAGAGCCCGCAGGGCGCCGAGACTTCGCATTGGGTGTAGAGGCCGATCGGCATCGACACTTCGATTTCCTTGTCGTGATCCGACCGGGTGTCCCGGAAGGCGACGAGAATCTCCGAGAACGCGGATTCGCAGACTTTCTGACTGCCTTTGCGGGCCTTCTGGGTCCGCGTCACCACAAGCCCGACGTCCTCCAGAACCTGCAAATTCGACGACACGGTCGATTGCGGAAGGTCCAGGGTCTCGGTGATCTGGTTCACGTTCATCGGGCCCGACAGGCCCAGCAATTTCAGAATCGAGACCCTGAGGGGACTGGCAAGACCCCGGATCACATCCTGGTTTCTTTCCGGATCGATGACGAGGTACTTTTCGGGCAATTGTCGACCTGCTGGCAAGGGTTTCGAGCACCGTATCAGGAAGTCGGGTATAAAAGGAAGCCTATTGTTGCGGTCGCCTCTGTGCGCGTCCCGGCCCGCAACCGCATCGCCGAGGACCCGGCGCTCGCGGATGGATGCCGTCGTTGTCCGGCACCGGGGACAGCGGTCCCGGTCCACTGGAGACGTCTTGGAAACGGTCTGCCGGCTCCCCAGGTTGATCCACGCTGCCGAAACAGTCTGTCCGAGTTCTCGAGCTTATCAACAGAGGCAAGTTGACTATGCTTGGCGACACTGGTTCGTGTTCGCACACTTCGGGATGCCCGATGGCTGGGATGTCACTCGGGGCAAACGTGTTTTCGTTGCGGCGATCGCGTATCCGGTGCGAAGATGGCAAATCCGGGGGGAAACTTTGCCATGTGTGGAATTGCTGGTTGCCTGACGTCACTTGGCGAAAGCGAAAAGCGGTCCAGGGTGACCGCGATGACCGCGGCGCTCGACCACCGCGGTCCTGATGGCCACGGTATTCACGTCGATGCCGGCGTCGCATTGGGCCACACGCGCCTCAGCATCATCGATCTCGCCGGTGGGCACCAGCCGATGAGCAACGATGACGAGAGCGTCACGATCACCTTCAACGGCGAGATCTTCAACTTCGTCGAATTGCGCGACGACCTCGAAGCACGCGGGCAGCGCTTTCGCACGAGGTCCGACACCGAAGTCATCCTGCGTCTCTATGAGGTCTACGGCGAGGATTGCGTCGATCACCTCAACGGCGATTTCGCCTTCGGCATCTGGGACCGGCGCAAGCAGAAACTCGTGCTCGCGCGCGACCGCATGGGGGTGCGGCCGGTGTTTTACACCGAGCAGCGCGACGGGTTCTATTTCGCGTCCGAAGTGAAGGCGCTGCTGGAGGTCCCCGGGATCACGGCAGAGCTCGATCCGGTGGCCCTCGACCAGATTTTCACCCTCTGGTTCCCGCTCGCGCCGAGAACGCCGTTCAAGGGCATTTCCGAACTGCCTCCGGGCCACATTCTGGTGGCCGACCGGCAAGGGATCCGGTCGCGGGCCTACTGGCGGCTCAACTATCCCGATCTCGACGACAGGACGGCGCTCGATCCGCGGTCTTCGGCCGAGATCGCCGAAGCGCTGGCCGAGTTGCTCACCGACGCCACGCGTATCCGGCTGCGGTCTGACGTGCCGGTGGGCGCCTATCTGAGCGGCGGGCTCGACAGTTCGATCATCACCGCGGCGGTCAACCGGATCGCGCCGACGCGGCTGCGCACCTTCTCCGTCGCCTTCGAGGACGACGAGTTCGACGAAAGCGCCTTCCAGCAGCAGATGGTCCGCGCGCTGCAGACCGACCACGAGGGGACATCCGTGACCAGGGCCAGGATCGGGGAGATCTTCCCCGATGTCGTGCGCCACACCGAACGGCCGATCCTGCGCACCGGACCGGCGCCGCTCTATGCGCTCTCGAAGCTGGTGCGCGACCGGGAGTACAAGGTGGTGCTGACCGGCGAAGGCGCAGACGAGGTTTTTGCCGGCTACGACATCTTCAAGGAGGCCAAGCTGCGCCGCTTCTGCGCCCGCCAGCCCGGGTCGCAGATGCGCCCACTGTTGTTCAAGCGC
Source organism: Maritimibacter sp. (assembly GCA_020441225.1). Next base: position 36,871 of record JAGRMP010000012.1, read on the forward strand.
CTCTACCCGTATCTGCCGGGCCTGCAGAACCAGTCGCAGGCCTACCTGGAAGCGTTCTTCAAGGTCGGTCTCGGCACCGACGACCCGCTCTATTCGCATCTGCCGCGGTTCCGCACCGCCGGTGGCGCCAAGGTGTTTTTCTCGAACGAGCTCAAGGCGGAGCTGAAGGATTACGACGCGCTGGAGGAACTGCGCGACAGCCTGCCGGACGCGTTCCGCCGCTGGCATCCGCTGTCGCAAGCGCAGTATCTCGAAGCTGCCCATCTTCTGCCGGGCTACATTCTGTCGTCGCAAGGGGACCGGATGTCGATGGCCAACTCGGTGGAGGGGCGTTTCCCGTTCCTCGATCACCGGCTGGTGGAGTTCGCCGCCACGATCCCGCCCGAGCAGAAGATCCTCGGCCTGCGCGAAAAGCACATCCTGCGTCGGGCGATGGGCGATCTGCTGCCGCCGGAGATCGGCAACCGGCCGAAGCAGCCCTATCGCGCGCCCGACAGCCCGTCCTTCACCGGTCCGGTGGCGCCCGCCTATGTCGACGAAGTTCTGTCGCCGCAGGCGCTGGAGGAAACCGGCTGGTTCAATCCGCGGGCCGTCGCCCGGTTGCACGCCAAATGCAGCGCCGGAAACCCGGTCGGATTCCGCGATAACATGGCCTTTGTCGGGATCCTCTCGACGCAGCTGTGGCACCGCGCGTTCACCGGCGCCGGGCACCAAGCCCGACCCCATTCCCGGCCCCAGGCCGAAACCCTCGACCACACGTCCTAACGGAAGGAATTCGCTATGCAGGACATTGATGCCCAGGATCTCAAGGCCTTCATCGAAAAGGATGTGCGTGCCTTCATCGCCGAGAACCTGACCTTTTCCGACGACCCCGATGAGCTCGATGCCGAGGTGTCGATGCTCGAGGCCGACATCATCGATTCCACGTCGATCCTCGAACTGGTCTCGTATCTCGAAGAACGGTTCGGCATCGACATCGACGACGACGACATGGTGCCGGCCAATCTCGACAGCCTCAACCGGATCGCCGCCTTCGTCGCCGCGCGCCTCGAGGCCCAGCCCGGGTCGATCGACCTCGCGAAACTGCGCCAGGCCTCCTGACATCTTTGAAAGAGCGTGATCGACATGCGGGTTGAAGACTTCCTGAAGGACACGGCGCGGCGGCTGCCGGACAAATGCGCGCTGGTCGCGGACGGTGTCCGGACGTCCTATGCCGAGCTCGACGCGATGTCGGACCGTCTGGCGGCCTATTTCGTGCAGGAGGGGATCAAGCCGGGCGACCGGATCGTGATCTTCATGGGCAACCGACTCGAGGCGGTCGTCGCCATCTTCGCGGCGCAGAAGGCGGGCGCGGTGTTCTCGCCGGTCAACCCATCGACCAAGGCCGGCAAGCTTGGCTTCATCCTCAACAATTGCGATGCCGTCGCGGTGGTGACCGAAGGCCGTCTCGGCCCGGTCGCGGCCGAGGCCATCGCCCTCCTGGCGCCGTCGGTGCGCCTGGCGATCCGCGTCGGCGGCAAGGAGGCCCGCATTGCGCCCAAGACCGTGCGTTTCGAGCAGGCGCTCGACGAAGGCAGCGGCGCGGTGGGCGACCCAGGCATCGAAATCGACCTCTCGATGCTCATATACACATCGGGATCCACCGGCATGCCCAAGGGCGTGATGATGACCCATCTCAACGTCGTCACCGCCGCCCGGTCGATCATCACCTACCTCGGGATGACCGAGGAGGACATCGTGCTCAGCGTGTTGCCGATCTCCTTCGACTACGGCCTTTATCAGATCCTCATGGCTGTGCGGACCGGCGCGACGCTGGTGCTCGAAAAGAGTTTTGCCTTTCCGGTCGCGATTCTCGAAAGGCTCGCGGAGGAGCGTGCCACCGGCTTTCCGTTGGTTCCGACCATGGCGGCGATGCTTCTGAAGCTGGAGGGGCTCAAACCCGGGGCCTTCCCGCATCTGCGGTTCATCACCAACACCGCGGCCGCGCTGCCCGTCGCGCATATTCTGGCGCTGCAACGGCTGTTTCCCGAGACCGAAATCTTCTCGATGTACGGCATGACCGAATGCAAGCGCTGCACCTATCTGCCGCCGGAACACCTGCGCACCCGTCCCGGATCCGTAGGCATTGCCATCCCCGGCACCCAGGCCTTCGTCGTCGATGAGAACGGCGCCCCTCTGCCGCCGGGTCAGGAAGGCGAGCTGGTGATCCGCGGCGCCCATGTCATGAAAGGGTACTGGAAGAACCCCGAAGCGACACAGAAGGTGCTCAAGCCGGGACCGCTGCCGGGCGAGAACCTGTTGCACACCGGGGACCTGTTTCGCAGCGACGACGAGGGGTTCCTGTATTTCGTCGGCCGCAAGGACGACATCATCAAGTCGCGCGGCGAAAAGGTCGCTCCAAAGGAGGTCGAGACCGTCCTGCACGAGTTGCCCGGGGTCAGCGAGGCGGTGGTCATCGGTCTTCCCGACCCGGTCCTGGGCCATGCCGTCAATGCCGTCATCGTCCTTGCGGGCGGCGCGACGGTCGACAAGCGCGACCTGCTGCGCCACTGCCGGCAGCGGCTTGAAGATTTCGCAGTGCCGGTCGGTTTCGAATTTCGCGACGAGCTGCCGAAAACCGCCAATGGCAAGGTCGATCGGCGTCTGCTCGGCGAGATGCTGATGCAGGAGGCCCAACGGCATGACCCAGACCCGGACAGCCCTGCATCCCGACCGGAGAGGACCCAATGACGATCACCGAGACATCGACCGCCCTGTGGGATGAACAGCTCGACCGGTTGCGGGCCGGGCTGAAGGTCCTGGAGGACAAGCCCGAAGAGACCGAGGAAACCTGCCTGCAGGCCCTGTGGCTCAAGGCGGCGGGTATCGCGGTCTCGCCGCAGCGGGCGGGCGCGCTGGACCGGCCGCCGCTCACCGACGACCAGGCACGGGAACTGGCCCGATTGGTGGCGCAACGTCTTCAAGGCACGCCGTTGTCCTATCTGACCGGCCGCCAGAGTTTCATGGAGCTCGAGTTCCTGACCACGCCCGGGGCGATGATCCCGCGCAAGGAAACCGAGATCCTGGCGAGAACCGCGTTGGGTCTCATCGACGGGATGGACGGGCGGGGCGAGGGGTTCTGTCTCCTCGACATCTGCACCGGCTCGGGGAACCTGCCCGTGGTCTATGCGACGCATGATCCGACCGCGCGGGTGTTTGCGGCCGATCTGTCCGACGAGGCCGTGGCGCTCGCCCGCGAAAACGCCGTGTTGCATGGCGTCGAGGCGCGGATCGAACTGCGCCAGGGCGATCTCCTCGCGCCGTTCGACAGCGATGATTTTCACGGCAAGGTCGACCTCCTGAGCTGCAACCCGCCCTATATCTCCAACGCAAAAGTCGACGAATTGCCCGAGGAGATTGCCACCCACGAGCCGCGGATGGCCTTTGCCGGCGGCTCGTTCGGGATCGACATTCCAAAGCGGCTGATCGCGGATGCGGTGCGGTTTCTGAAACCGAATACCGGCTGGCTCGCATTCGAGATCGGCCTCGGCCAGGGACCGTTTTTCCAAAAGCGGCTGCAGAAGAATCCGCATTTCGCGGATGTCGTCGGGGTGACCGACGACAACGGAGACATTCGTGTCGTTGCGGCCCGCCGGGTCGAGCCGCAAATTTGAAACGGGAGATCATGATGGACGAAGCCATTTCCGCGGGAAACGAAACCTTCAGCAGCGAGGTCCTGCAGCTCGACTATGAGCAGGCCGCAGACGCCATCGTCGCCGCCATTCGCCAGCAGGTGACCAAACGGCTGCGCAAACGCGGGGTCGTTCTCGGGCTTTCGGGTGGGATCGACAGTTCGGTAACGGCGGCATTGTGCGTCCGGGCGCTCGGGCCCAAACGGGTGTTTGCCGTGTTCATGCCGGAAAAGGAAAGCGAGAGCGAAAGCCTCTCGCTGGGCCGCGCGGTGGCAGATCATCTCGGCATCGAAAGCGTGGTTGAGGATATCGGACCGGCGCTCGACGCCGCAGGCTGCTACCGGCGCCGCGACGCGTTCATCCGCGAGGTGGTCCCGGACTTCGGCGCCGACTGGGGCTGCAAGGTGGTGCTGCCCAACGTTCTGGAAAACGAGGGCTACAACCTGTCGCGGCTGGTGGTCGAGGCGCCCGACGGGACCCGGGCCGAGCATTCGATGCCGCTCAACGTGTATCTCGGCATCGTCGCCGCGACCAACATGAAACAGCGGACCCGCAAGCAGATCGAGTATTACCACGCGGACCGGCTGAACTACGCGGTCGCGGGCACGCCGAACCGGCTCGAATACGACCAGGGGTTCTTCGTCAAGAACGGCGACGGCGCCGCAGACTTCAAACCGATCGCGCATCTCTACAAGACGCAGGTCTACGACATGGCGGCGGTCCTCGACATTCCGGAAGACATCCGGTCGCGGCCGCCGACGACCGACACCTGGTCGCTGGCCCAGTCGCAGGAGGAGTTCTATTTCTCGCTGCCCTACCACCAGATGGATCTGTGCCTCTACGGGCTCAACGAGGGCATCGCCGCCGCCGAGGTCGCCCGGGCGGTGAACCTCACGCCGGATCAGGTCGAGCGGGTGTGGCGCGACATTGCCGCCAAGCGCAAGGCCACGCGTTACCTGCACGAGCCCCCGCTGCTGGTCGAGAACGTGGCGATCTTGTCGGATTGAAGCCTGCGCATCGGGGGGAGGCAACTTGCCGATGGAAAACACGCCAGGGCCGAAAACGGTCGCCATCGTCATCCTGAATTACAAGACGCCGGATCTGGTGGTCGATTGCCTTCAGTCCCTGGAAGAGCAGATCGAGCCGGGCGTCGATGTCATCGTCGTCGACAATGCGTCGAATGACGGCTCGGCGGAGAAGATCGAGGCCCGGATCGACGCGGCGCACTGGGGATCCTGGGCGCGCGTGCTGCGCTCGCCGGTGAACGGAGGCTTTGCCGCGGGCAACAACCTGGGCATCCGCGCCATCGATGCCGATGCCTACCTTCTGCTGAACAGCGACACGATCGTTCGGCCCGGCGCGATTGCGGAACTGCGACGCGCCATGGGCCTGCGGCCGGACGCCGGCCTCATCGGACCCGGGTTCGTTGCCAGGGACGGCAGCCGGGATCTGAGCACGTTCCGTACGATCCGGCCCCTGTCCGAATTCGTGCGCTCTGCCTCGACCGGACCGATTTCGCGCCTGCTCGCGAAGCATGACATCCATTTCCGGACTGCGGACACCGTGGCCGAACCGGATTGGATCGGCTTCGCCGGTGTCCTGATCCGCCGCGAAGTCATCGCGCGGGTCGGCCTGCTGGACGAGGGCTTTTTCATGTATTTCGAGGACACGGACTATTGCCTGCGGGTGCGGGAGGCAGGGTGGACGATCCTGTACTGGCCCAAGGCGACCGTCGTTCATCTGTTGGGCGGGAGCTCGGAATTTTCGTCCGAAAGCGGTTTGCGGGACCGCGCACCGCGGTATTTCTACGAGTCCCGGTCCCGTTTTTTCGCGAAGCATTACGGTCGCTCGGGACTGCTCTTGGCCAATCTGGCGTGGCTCCTGGGGCGAAGCATCTCGCTGCCGCGAGAGCTTTTCGGTAACAAATCCACACAGCAACGAAAGCGGGAAGGCCGGGACAACTGGATCAATTTCTTCGATCCCCTGCGGAACACGGCGCTTCCCGCAAAAGGAAAGGCGGGACAATGAACGAATTGTCGGATCGGTCCACAGAGCTTCCCGAGGCACACGACGCGCCGGATGTGTCGGCGCCGGGCGGTGCCCAGCCGGCGGCGGACGTAAATCCCAACCCCGGAGACCGCAATCAGAACCCTGCCGGGATCAGCTTCTTTCAACTCATCGCCGAGGATTTTCGGACCCACGAAAGCAACCTGTTCGTGCCGGGCTTCTGGGCGGTGGCCATCCATCGCTTCGGCAACCTGCGCATGGACATCCGCCCGCGCCTGCTGCGCCTGCCGTTCAGCCTGCTCTACAACATCCTGCACGCCTTCATGAGCGGCTTCTTCGGGATCAACTTGAACTACTCGGTCAAGTTGGGAAGACGGGTGTGCCTGTGGCACCATGGCGGCATGTTCCTTGGGGCGATCTCGATCGGCGACGACGTCACGATCCGCCAGAACACGACCATGGGCGTCCTTCACAAGGACGACAAATGGAAGAAGCCGATTATCGAAGACCGGGTCGATATCGGATCCGGCGCCTGCATCCTCGGCGACGTCACCGTGGGGCACGACAGTGTCATCGGCGCAAACTCGGTTGTCGCGCGCAGCTTCCCGCCGCACTCGACGGTCTTCGGAGTTCCCGCGCGGCGTGTGAACGTCAAGCTCGGCGACGCGTGATCTGCACCGGCCTGCGACCGGGGCGCGGGGAGCGCAAGACCCCGGCGTGAGGCGGGCAGGGCAGGCGGGCAGGCCGGGGGGCGTCTCGCGCAGCCGTGCTGCCGGGCCCCCAGACGCAGCGCCTCGCGATGGCGCGGGCGCCGATGAACCGGCCCGAACCTGTCTTTGCGGATGCACCCACCGGCAAATCCGACCGAGAGCCCGGCGATCAAGTCATGGAAGTGGGATTGCGTGCCGAAACCAGCGCAGAGCATCCCCCCGTCGGGTTTCCGATCTGTGCCGAAGAGGTCGCCGTGCGCGGCTCCGGGCGGCGCCACCGCGACGACGGACGGAACGGTTCGGACGCAGGCGGGGGCGGCCGATCCCGGCGTCTCCGGCCTCCCCTGCGGTTGCGAACGCGCCTGGTCCCCCCCGGGGCGCCCTGCGGCTCCCGGGCCTCAGGGGTGCGCGTCCAGGAACTGGGTGACCGCTGCCCGGTCGGGGCACCCGAGGCGCCCGCCCGGGTGCATGCACTTCAGCGCCGCCGTCGCATTGGCAAAGCGGATGGCCTCGGCTTCGCTTTGGCCTTCGGCGAGCGCGAGTGCAAAGGCGCCGTGCCAGATGTCGCCGGCCCCGAGGGTGTCGACCGCCGGGACCGGGAACGCGGGGACATGCGCGACGCCATCGCCGGCCGAATACCAGACGCCGTTCTCGCCATCGGTCACCGCGGCCCAGATGTCGTGTTCGCGGGTCAGGACCGTGAGCGCCCGTTCAGGGCCGTAGCCGGGCAGAAGGGACTGCACCCCCTGCTTTGAGAACGCGACATGACTGGCCTGCAGGAGGATCTCGGGATCAATCGGTTCTTCGCCGTCGACAATACCGGGCACGCCCCGCGCCCGCGCGAGCGTCAACCCGGCGACGGCGGCCTCGACCCTGCGGGTGTCGGTGAGCACGGCGTCGATGGTCCCGATCCCGGCGAACCAGTGCGTGTCCAGGACCAGCCCGGCGCCGCGAAAGTTGACGATCTGGCGTTCGCCGGCGGCATCGACATAGACCGAGGAATAGGACGAGCGCCCGCCGGCGCTGCGGGTCACGTTCGAGACGTCGACACCTTCGCCGGCAAGATCGGCAAGGATCATTTCCCCGATCCGGTCGTCCCCGACGCGCGCGCCCAACACTGCCTCGCCGCCGAGCCGCACCACGGCGACGGCGGCATTGGCCGCGCAGCCGCCGCCAACCATCACCGCGCCTTCGGTGCCGTACTTCCGCGGCCGGTCGGGCAGGGTTTCGAGGTGAAACACGAAGTCGATGACCGCAGAGCCAATGCAAAGAACCTTTGCCATTCCCGCACCTCCGACAGGGTTGAGCGGAGCTTGTTCCGCGCCCGGTTTCTTCACCGCAGGTTAGTCGCTCGTGCTGTCCGGTGCCACCCCCGGGCGCCGCCGGCGGAGGCGTCCGGTCGCTCCTGCCGGCCGGGTGCGTTCTGCGGGTCAACCCATGAAACGCGGATCGCCCGTGGCCCAGGCGACGCCGTCGCCGCGGTCCAAGGTCGCGATCAGGGCCATGTCCGCGGCGTCGATCTCGAACCCGAAAAGATCGAGATTCTGCCGCATCCGCTCCGGGTTGAGGCTCTTGGGCAGCACCGCGAAGCCCATCTGGACGCCCCACCGCAAGAGGACCTGCGCCTCGGTGACCCCATATTTCGCGGCCATTGTCTTGAACGGCGAGGCTTCGTCGGCGCTGGCCGCCTGCATCTCGGCGCTTTTGGCGCTGTCCTGGCCGGGCGCGGCACGCCAGTCCGACAGCGGCACCAGCGAGCTGTAGGCAATCGGCGCGATGCCGTTGTCGGCCATGTAGGCCCGCAGGTCCGGCTTTTGCGACCAGGGATGCAGCTCGATCTGGTTGACTTCGGGCAGCGGCAGTCCGGCGGCACGGATTTCCTCGATATGGGCCTCGGTGTAGTTGCTGACCCCGATGGCCCGCACGTGGCCTTTCGCTTTCAGATCCACCAGCGCCCGCCACTCGTCGATCCGCTTCGCACCGCCCGAGGGGGCGTGGATCAGGTAGAGATCGATGGTGTCCAGACCCAGCGCTGTGCGCGAGGCTTCGAAGGCGGCGCGGGTCTCGTCGTAGCCTTTCGGCGTGTCGCCCCAGGCCGCATTGCCGGGCCAGAGCTTGGTGGTCACGAAGATGTCGGCGCGGTCAAGGCCGTTGTCCGCAAGGCCTCTGCGGAGGCCTTCGCCCACGCCCGCCTCGTTGTGGTAGCCGGCCGCTGTGTCGATGTGGCGATAGCCTGCGGAAATGGCCGCAGCGACCGCGGTGGCGGCCGCGTCCTGCGCGATGAGATAGGTGCCGAAGCCGATCATCGGCAGGTTCAGCGTCTGGTCGGTGGTCGAGAGGGTGGGGATGGTCATGGGCGGAACTCCGATTGGGACCCGGAACGTGGCGGGCCGGTCTTGATGTGCAGGACAAGACCTAGCCAAACCGGCCGCCCCGTGCTTGCCGGATCTTCCGCGGTACTTGCCAAATCCTCCGGCGGAATGGATTTCTTGTGAAATCCTTGTCCGGGCATGCTATCGCGGTCACAACGGATCGGTCGGCAACATCGGAGGCAACATGGGCAAAACCCTGGTTCAGCTGGCGCAGGAGATCCTCGGGCCGGGCGCGGCGGAGGCTGTGTCCGACCTCGGGCTCGGCGCGGCGGTCCTCCTGCGCCGCAGCGCGCCCTCTGCGCTCGAAGGCACGCTGTACCGGCCGCTTCTCTGCCTGATCCTGCAAGGCGCCAAGGATGTCACCTCCGGCGCGGTCTCGGTGCATTGCCCGGTGGGCCGCGCCATCGTGGTCAGCCACGATCTGCCGGTGCTCTCGCGCATCACCGAGGCGTCTCCCGACGCACCCTACATTGCCTTCGTTCTGCCCCTCGATCTCGGGATGCTGCGCGAGGTCTACAGCCAGATCTCCGATCTCCCCGAGGCGCCGGGGATCGCCGACAGCGGCACGCCGGGCGCGGCGCTCGCCGCCCATCCGGCGGACCCGGAGCTGTCCAATGCCGTGGCGCGGTTCCTCGCCCTGGTGCGGGTCGGCAGGGGCATCGAGGTGCTCGGCCCGATCCTGCTGCGGGAGATCCACGCCCGGCTCTTGCTGTCGCCCCAGGGCGCGATGCTGCGGCGATTCCTGCGCCGCGACGACCCTTCGAACCAGCTCGCGCGGGCCATCGCCTCGATCCGCACATCGATTGCCGATCCGCTCTCCGTCGCGGCGCTGGCCGCGCATGCGGGGATGAGCAAATCCTCTTTCCACGCGCATTTCAAAGCGGTGACCGGCCTGACCCCGGGCCAGTACCAGAAAGACATCCGCCTGCTCGAAGCGCGCCGTCTGATCACCGAAAGTGACGCGGCGATTTCAAGCGTCGCCTACGATGTCGGATACGAGAGCCCGGCCCAGTTCAGCCGCGATT